>JBBJOK010000044.1:6877-14484 GCA_037721545.1 Chitinophagaceae bacterium | reverse complement strand
TAAGCAGTGGTAAATTTTTAAAACGAAGAATAATATTTGCTACCGTTGCAACATCTTTCTGGCAATACAAAGCAATTCGTGGTAAGTCTTTTTCAGACCAGTACACCTCTCCCACTTTGCTGCCATCAATATCATTTTTAGGAGAAGGGACACCAAGAGCTGCTGCCAGTAACTTTAAAGAAGTATAATGTTTATAATCGCCAAAACGCCATAGGTGCAACGTATCAAGCACCGGCACATCCCATGGCTTCACAGCCTGAAAATTAAAACAATCAGGAATTGATATATTGTTAACCAATATTCTTCTGCACAAAAAAGGGATATCAAACTCCTTAATGTTATGGCCGGTAAAACACCATTTATTATTTTTTGCCTGCAGCTGGCAAACCGTGTCAATAAATTTCTCTAAAATTTCTTTTTCATTGTCAGAATAAATGGATTTAATTCGTAGCTGCATTTTGCCATTTTCCTTTTTAATATAGCCAAAGCTTATACAAACAACCTTTGCAAACTCTGCCATAATACCTGCACGTTTTGGATAATATTCTTCGGGTGTAGTATCACCCGGCAAGGCTTTATTAATTTTTTCAGTCCATAATTCTTTCCAATCATCAGTAAGTAATTCATATTTCTCACAGCAGCTCACCGTTTCAATATCAATAAAAAATAAATTTTCTACAGAAATATTTTCCATTTTTAGATTATAGAATTACTAATATACACAAAAGCCTGTGGATACCCACAGGCTATAATTATCAGAAGATGTTGTTATTAATTTTTTTTTACCCTTACAGCATTCGGACCTTTCTGCCCCATTTCAACTTCAAAAGTTACTTTATCGTTTTCTTTTAGAGGGCCATCTAATGCATTAATATGCACAAATACACTTTCCTGTGTTTGAGAGTCTTTAATAAAGCCATACCCTTTTGAATCATTAAAGTGAGTTACGGTTCCTGTTCTGATAAGATCAGCGGGATCAATTGCAGCCTGCCTTGGAGTACTTATCTGCATATCTTCACTTTTCACTATTTTCTTTTTGCGTGGATCAGGGGGAGTGGATGAGAGATTTCCATCTTCATCTATATAGGCCATCATATCATCAAGACTTTTTCCCTTAGTGGAATTGGCTTTACGTTCTTCTTTTTTCTCTTGTTTATCCTGCTTCTTTTTTATTCTTTTTTTTTCGTTCTCTTTTTTACTAAATGTTTCCTGTGATCTGGCCATAAAATGTTTAAAAGTATTGTTTAAAACGAAGTTACTAAAAAAGAGTATCGAAAGTAAAATCCCCGCCTGAATTTGCGGGGATAGATCACCTATTTTTTATAGAAACAATTCTGAATGATTTGCTTCAAACTACTCGTCAATTTTCACTTTACCTTTTTGCTTAGCAATTACTTCTTCAGCAATATTAGATGGTGCTGGTGAATAGTGACTGAATTCCATAGTGGATGTTGCACGACCACTGGATAGTGAACGCAATTGTGTAACATATCCAAACATTTCACTCAACGGAACTTTAGCCTTTATAACCTGAACACCATGTTTGCTGTCCATACCTTCCAACATACCCCTGCGGCGGTTAAGATCGCCTGTTACATCACCCATGTATTGATCCGGAGTTAAAACTTCCACTTTCATAATAGGCTCTAATAAAACAGGTTTTGCTTTTCTACCTGATTCACGATAGCCTTGCTTTGCACACAACTCAAAACTCATGGCATCCGAGTCAACCTGGTGAAACGAACCATCAAAAACCCTAACCTTCATGCTCTGCATTGGATAGCTTGCCAATACACCTGTCGTCATTGCCGTTTCAAAACCTTTTTGAATAGCAGGTACAAATTCCTTAGGAATTGATCCGCCAAACAATCCATTTACAAACTGAAAAGTTCCTTTTCCTTCTTTTAAAAATTCTTCATCAGCAGGCCCAATTTCAAAAATAATATCAGCAAATTTACCGCGACCACCTGTTTGCTTTTTTAATATCTCTCTATGTTCAATTGTATTTTGAAAAGCTTCTTTATAAGCAACCTGTGGAGCACCCTGGTTTATTTCAACTTTAAATTCACGCTTCATCCTATCAACAATAATTTCAAGATGTAATTCTCCCATTCCACTCAAAATGGTTTGCCCTGTTTCCTCATCCGTTTTTACCCTTAAAGTAGGATCTTCTTCAACAAGTTTTGCAATTGCCATTCCCATTTTGTCAACGTCTGCCTGTGTTTTTGGTTCAACAGCAACAGAGATAACGGGCTCAGGAAATGTCATAGCTTCCAAAACAATAGGGTGATCTTCATTACATAGAGTATCTCCTGTTTTAATATCTTTAAAACCAACTGCAGCACCAATATCACCTGCCTCAATAAAATCAACAGGGTTTTGTTTATTAGCATGCATTTGCATTATACGGGAAATTCTTTCTTTTTTTCCTGTGCGTGTATTCAACACATAACTTCCTGAATCTAATCTGCCTGAATAAGCCCGGAAAAATGCAAGACGGCCAACAAAAGGATCAGTCATTATCTTAAAAGCCAGTGCACTAAATGGTTCTTTAGGATTAGCAGTCCGTAAAATCTCTTCACCATTATCCGGGTTTGTTCCTTTTACTGCATCAATATCCAAGGGCCCGGGTAAATATCTTATTATAGCATCCAATGCTGTTTGTACACCCTTATTTTTAAATGATGAGCCACACATCATAGGAATAATTGAAATATCAATGGTTGCTTTTCTCATAGCAGCATGTATTTCATCTTCAGAAATAGTAGTTGGATCGTCAAAGAATTTTTCTAACAGATGTTCATCGTAATCTGCAACAGCTTCTATTAAATGTTGTCTCCATTCATTTACTTCCTCAATCATATCCTCCGGGATAGGAACTTCTTTGTAGGTCATCCCCAGTGTAGCATCTTCCCACACCATTCCTTTCATAGTAACTAAATCTACTACCCCTTTAAAATTATCTTCTGAGCCAATGGGCAATTGTAGAGGAACTGCTTTAGCCCCCAGCATTTCTTTTATCTGCTTAACAACATTCAAAAAATCAGCACCTGCTCTGTCCATTTTATTTACAAAACCAATACGTGGAACTTTATATTTATTAGCCTGGCGCCAAACTGTTTCACTTTGGGGTTCTACACCACTCACAGCATCAAACAATGCAAGCAATCCATCCAATACACGAAGTGACCGTTCAACCTCTACAGTAAAATCTACGTGACCCGGAGTATCTATAATATTGAATTTATACTCTTTTGTATCTGCTGTTTTTTTACCTTGAATAGTGGGGAAGTTCCAAAAACAGGTTGTAGCAGCAGAAGTAATTGTAATACCTCTTTCCTGCTCCTGAGCCATCCAGTCCATAGTTGCCGCACCATCGTGTACTTCTCCTATTTTATGATTTACGCCTGTGTAATATAGTATGCGCTCTGTGGTTGTTGTTTTGCCGGCATCAATGTGAGCCGCAATTCCAAAATTTCTTTGATACCTTAAGTCACCCATGATTTATATATATTGAAGATTGAGAATTATGTTTTATGATGATTCATAATAAAAAAAATTATCGAAATCAGTGATAATTTGGAGGCGCAAAGCTACAAAAAATTACTCAAAAATTTCTAGAAAAACCAAGGCTATTTGCACCTCACAGTAACGACTCCCAAAGCCACTATTATAGATTACTCTATTAAAAAAAAATCCCCCCGATTTTAAACAGAGGGATAAAGCAATTAGTTTTAATATGTGCTAGATTCTGAAATGTGCAAATGCTTTATTAGCATCTGCCATACGATGAGTATCTTCTTTCTTTTTAAATGCTGCGCCCTCTCCTTTGCTCGCAGCCACTATTTCATTAGCTAATTTTTCTGACATGCTTCTTCCGTTTCTATCACGGCTAAAGCGAATTAACCATTTTATTGCCAAAGAAGTTTTTCTGTCTGCACGAACTTCAGCAGGTATTTGAAATGTTGCACCACCAATCCTGCGGCTCTTAACCTCTACGGCTGGAGTCACATTAGTTAATGCTTTTTTCCAGGTTTCATACCCATCTTCACTGGTCATTTTATTTACTCTTTCAAGAGCATCGTAGAATATATTGAAGGCCCCGCTTTTTTTACCTTCCCACATCAGGTTATTTACAAACCTTGTTACCAGTTTATCATTAAACTTAGGGTCAGGTGCAAGTGGAAGTTTTTTGGCTTGTGCTTTACGCATTTATTTAGTTTGTAGTTTATTTATTTTGTTGTCTTAATACTAAGTAAGTAATGAGTACTTAGATTACTTCTTCGCTTTCTCTCTTTTAGTCCCATATTTAGAACGGCTTTGTTTACGGCCTTTTACTCCCGCTGTATCAAGGCTACCTCGTACTATATGATAACGTACACCCGGCAGATCTTTAACTCTTCCTCCACGTATTAAAACAATTGAGTGCTCCTGTAAATTATGTCCTTCACCAGGAATATAGGCAATTACTTCGATTTTGTTGGTTAAACGAACCTTAGCAACTTTACGCAAAGCAGAATTAGGCTTTTTTGGGGTAGTAGTATATACTCTTGTACACACTCCACGCCGCTGAGGACAACTATCAAGGGCCCTGGACTTACTCTTTGCTTTAATGATTTCTCTACCTTTTCTTACTAATTGCTGTATTGTGGGCATTATGTAACCTAAATTTTTTGGACGGCAAAGGTAAGAGAATTAATGATAAAGTAAAAATTAAAAAGAAGATATCTTAGATTAATCAAACTTTATACATCCAATCAAATTTATCAGGCGCCTTTCCTTCTTTAATGGCGCTTAACCTAGCTTTTACTTCAGGTGCGGTTTTCCATTTATCTACATCGAAATGCATGGTAAAATCTTTATAACGTAACTCTTTTATCATTGAAATAGTAGCGGCGGTTCCGGTGCCAAATACTTCATAAAGAATACCAGCCTTATAAGCATCAACAATATCATCTATGTTTAAAGGCCTTTCTTCCACAGTAAACCCAAGTTCTTTTAATAACTTAATCGTGCTATCTCTTGTTACACCATCTAAAATAGTTCCCGCTTCAAGGTCAGGCGTAATGGCTGTTCCACCAATAATAAAGAATACATTCATAGTGCCACATTCCTGTACATATTTGTGTTCAAAAGCATCTGTCCATAATACCTGATCATATCCTATTTTTTTAGCTTCAGAGGTTGCATACATAGCGGCTCCATAATTTCCGGCAGCTTTCGCATAACCAATACCCCCCGGAACGGCACGAACATATTTTTCTTCTACATAAATCCTCATTGGAGCACTATAATAGGGGCCTGTTGGGCTGAGGAGGATCATAAATTTATATGTATCGCTTGGGCGTACCCCAATCACATCATCGCTACTAAACATAAATGGCCTGATATATAAAGAATGATCATCCTGGGCGGGGATCCAGTTTTTATCAAGATCTACCAATTGACGCATGCCTTCCATAAATATTTCTTCAGGAATTTGCGGCATTGCCATTCTTTCTGCTGAAATATTAAACCGTTTGAAATTATCGAACGGGCGAAAAATATATGGTTCGCCTTGTTGATTCTTATAAGCCTTTATGCCTTCAAAAATCGCCTGCCCATAATGTAAGGCCGCTACAGATGGCGATAAGAGCAATGGCTGATAAGGTTTTATCTCAACTGTTTTCCATTCACCATCTTCATAATCAACTTCAAGCATATGATCTGTGAAATATTTTCCAAAAGGAATATTCTGTAAGTTTAAATTGTTCAGCTTACTAGTTTCCACCTTTGTAACATTAAAATCAGCGGCTGCAATCATATCAGTAAATTTGTACAAAGAAACGAAAAAACTGAATGTAAATTATTTTATGAGCCTAGATAATATACAGCTTCCAGCGTTTGTAATTCAGGATTTGTTTCATAAAACTTTGGTAGTTCTGGATCAAGATGAGAAGCACTTCGACAACACTCAGTCCATCGGAAACGCTAAGGAAGGAGATTTGAACTTTTTCGGAGGTAATAAGCAAAATGTAATATTACTTGTAAACCATCCCGATGAGAGTTTTATAAGTGACAGTAGGCTTACTTTTTTATCAGGCATTTTAAACGCATGCAAGTTAACACTTGAAGATATCGGATTAATAAATATTGCCACTTATCCTGATATTTCCTATAAACATATATCCGAAACATTTAATCCAAGAATTATATTAATGTTTGGTATATCACCGGAAGAAATTCAATTACCATTTGTAATGCCGGAGTTTCAAAGGCAATCATATAACAACCAAATCTATTTATCTATCCCAACTTTACATTCGTTAGAAGAAAATAAAGAATTGAAGCGAAAATTATGGATGGTATTACAACAAATTTTTCTCTCTAAATGAATAAATTAATTTTTGCGACCAATAATCAACATAAAGTAGATGAAATAAAATCTATTACAGCAATCAATTATGATATCATAAGTTTAAAAGAAGCAGGAATAAACATTGATATACCCGAGCCCCACAATACGTTAGAAGAAAATGCTTCAGAAAAATCTTCCGTTATATATAATCTTACATGCATGGACTGTTTTAGTGAGGATACAGGGTTGGAAGTGGAGGCCTTGAATGGTGAACCCGGTGTAAGAAGTGCCCGTTATGCAGGTGATGAGAATTCATTCTCTAAAAATATGGAGAAACTACTTTTTAAAATGCATGGCATAACAAACCGCAACGCACAATTCAGAACAGTTCTTTCCTTAATTATTAAAGGAATTGAACATCAATTTGAAGGTATCTGTAAAGGCACTATTCTTGCAAAGAGTAAAGGTAAGGGTGGCTTTGGATACGATCCTTTATTTTTGCCCAACGGATCAATAAAAACTTTTGCCGAAATGGACATGCAAGAAAAAAATAAATTTAGTCATAGAAAAAAAGCAATGGATAAGATGGTTAACTTTTTAAATACACCCGGTGATAAAAAACCTTCTTAAAATTATTAACCTGCAAAATTGAACACAACAAGCAACCATATAGCTACTGAATTCGACATAATAGAAGGATGCATTAGTGGAGATAGAAAAATGCAGGAACTGCTTTATAACAGATTTTCCCCTAAAATGTATACGGTTTGCCTTCGTTATTCGGGAAATGCTGAAGACGCCAGTGACCTTTTACAGGAAGGATTTATTAAGATATTTAAAAATATCAGCAAATACCGGGGAGATGGATCATTTGAAGGGTGGATAAGAAGAATTTTTGTAAATACTTCCATCGAACAATTTAGAAAGAAGGTGCATTTGATAAGTGTTACTGAAACGCAGGAAACTTCAATTGAAGATAAGCAATGGAATGTATTAGACAATCTTGCTGAAAAGGACATTATGAAAATGATAAATGAATTATCACCCGGTTATAAAGCGGTATTTAATATGCATGTGATAGAAGGTTATTCTCATAAAGAAATTGCTGACATGCTTGGCATTAATGAAGGTACCAGCAAATCACAACTTGCAAGAGCAAAAACGGTATTAAAAAAAATGGTTGAAAGCCGATTAAATAAAACCAGCAACGATACTGTGAACTTATAAATATGGAAGAGATAAAAAATAAGATGTACAATTTTGAAACAAC
>JBBJOK010000044.1:0-6777 GCA_037721545.1 Chitinophagaceae bacterium | reverse complement strand
GAAACAAAAGTATCTTCTAAGCCTATTTGGGATAAAAAGATTGACGAATGGAGGGAGAGAATGAAAGTAAATACGCTTGCGCCAACACCCGGTAATTTTTTAGATATAGTAGAACTTACCAAAACTTTAAAGGATAAATAATCTTACTTAAGTTTCTTTTTCCTACTAATAGTGTTTAATGGCTAGAACTAAAATTATACTCCCCAATAAATTTTTTAATGTCTCTATTAAAATCCCTGTAAGAATTACTGATATTAATTATGGTGATCATGTTGGTAATGATTCACTAGTGGCAATTATTCATGAAGCAAGAGTACAGTTTTTACAGCATCATGGTTTTACGGAATTGAATATTGATGGAGTGGGTGTGATAATGTCTGACCTTATTGTGGAGTTTAAAAAAGAATCTTTTTATAAAGATATTATTGAAGTAAAAATGGGCAAAGGCGATATTTCCAGAGTAAGCTTTGAATTATTTTACCAGCTTAATACCCTTAGAGAAAATGAAATAATTACGATTGCAAATGCTAAAACAACAATCGTTTGTTATGACTACGTCTTAAAGAAAGCGATTGCGGTTCCCGAATCGCTTAAAAATATTCTCTCTTAATTCTGTTTCCATATATTCCAGCTCTCTTCAGCTTGCAGCACCAGCATTTCATACCCATTTTGAATTATTGCCCCCATTTGTTCACCCTTTTGTAAAAAGGATGTTTTCTCAGGATTATAAATTAAATCAAATAAATAATGTTTATGAGAAATAAATTGGTAAGGTAAATTGGGGAGGGCTGAAAAGTTTGGTTTCATCCCCACGGGAGTGCAATTAATTATAAGCGTATGATCACTCATAATATTTTCATTGATCATTGAATAACTAATTATTTCAGATGAAGGTTGGTGAGTTGTGCTAACTAATAAAAATTCCATGCCTAAATTTCTCAGTACATATTGGACAGCATTTGATGAACCACCAGTGCCTAATATCAAAGCTTTTTTATGAAAAGGCATTAACTTTTGTATGAGAGACTCTTTAAAACCAATTACATCAGTATTGAAAGCAACAATCTTATCGCCATCTATTTTAATAACATTAGCTGCGCCTATTTCTTTAACAGCTTCGCTGGTTTCCGTTACATATTTCAACACTTGTTGCTTATAAGGTATAGTAACATTAAACCCTTTTAAGTAAGGTTGGGAGTTTATCAGTGATGGGAGCTCTTTAATGGAATTAATAGGAAAAAGCTCATAACTATAATCAATTAAACCTTCCCGTTTAAATTTGTTAGTAAAATATTTTTTGGAAAAGGAATGACCCAGGGGATAGCCTATCAACCCATACAATTTCATTAAGCAGTTACTTTATCAAGATATAAATTAAAGGTATCGCCACGTAAACCTATCCTCATTGCTTCCAAAGGAATAACTTCTGAGGGAGCGATATTCCCCAGGTTTACATTACAACCTATTAATTCCAGAAAATATAATTGCTGTGCCTTTTGCGGTGCTTCCCAAATAATTTTCTCTTCGGGAATTTGTGTGAGTATTTCTTGAACCAAGCCTTCCCTCACCTCTCCTGAACCCCTGTAGATACCGACATTTCCAGCTTCCCTTGCTTCGGCAATTACATAAGTAGAGCCTGCTTCTAATTCGGCTTTCATTAATTCGATCCACTTATACGGAGGCATGATATGGGCAGCATCTTTACTTCCGACTTCACTAAGTACGGTTCCTATTTTAGTCAATTTTTCGATGTAGCCACATTTTTCTGCATGAGGAATTTCAATTGATCCATCGCTTACTTCCACATAAGTTATATTGTATTCTTTGCAAATATTTATAAAATCCTGAAACTGATTTCTTATGAGAAAGGCTTCAAATAAAGTTCCGCCAAAATAAACAGGAATATCATAGCCCTGATAAACCTCAATTTTTTGCTTTAGATCAGGTGTTACATAGGCAGTGCCAAAACCAAGCTTTATGATATCAATATGGTGGTGAGCAACACTTAAAAAATTTTTTGCTTCTTCAATACTTAGCCCTTTATCCATAACCATAGTTATACCATGATCACGTGGCTTCTTATTCCTTTCAGGAATTTGTGTAAGATTAAAATTCATGATTGCGTTTTAAGAGTGTGGTAAAGATAAGTTCTGCACTTACATCAGGCAAAAAATCATTCGCAAAAAGTATATTTTTCTAAGAACGGCTATTTTTATTGTTAGCAAGTAATACTTTAACCTGAGGATTTTGTAATAAAGATGGCTCTAATTCTATAAGCAGCTTTATCATTTTAGGAGATTTTTTAATTGCCATCTCCAATAATAATAGTGCTTCCTTATGTTTATCTAAAGCAAACAGAATAGCAATTTTATAAAAAATTAATATTGGTTTATTTACCGTATTCTTTATAGCATTTTGCACTTGCGATAAAGCTTCTTCATAAAAACCAGCATCATAAAGGCATTTAGTTAATTCTTTCCAGCCTTTAATATTTTTTGGGCGTGCTTTTATAAAGTTTGAAAAGTAAATGATAGCATCTTTGATCTTATCTAATTGTACATAACATTGTGCTAATGCAAAACTATAATCAGGCCTGGAGCGCTGGATACGCATCGCGTTCTCAAGATTTTTTACAGCACTTTCCCACTGTTTCTCATTCATATAAGTGCAAGCTATCTTATAATGCAAATGACTGTCTTCAGGAGTTAAATGGGAAGCTTTTCGATAATGGAATCTTGCCTGTGCATAATTCTTTTGTTTGTCGTAACAATGTCCCAATGCCTCATAAATTACATCTTCAGGCCTGGACAATTCTAATACTTTCACCAATACCTCAATGGCCTCTTTATATTTACGCATTCTTAAATATGCGTCTCCCATATTTCGATATGCATAATCAAATTTTTCATCAATTGCTATAGCATATTGATATGCATCAATTGCTTTTTCGTAGAGTTTTACCCCTTGGTAGGCAGCGCCAAGGTTAAACCATGCAAGCTCTGTAAATGGATGCTCATCTATAATTTGTTGATGCAATCGGATACCTTCTTCATTTCTCCCGGTATAATCCGTCCAAAAACAAATTTTATATAGTGCTTCCTCATTAGTTTGATCCTGCTCAAGAATTAATTTTAAGCAATTAAAAACTTTATCAAATTCTTCATAATCATCATACACATCTGCTAATTCAAAAAGCAATTCTATTCTCTCCTCTCCATCAAATATCAGTATGGCTTCCTCTAACAGATCAGCGGCCTTTTTTTGCTGATCTAAAGCCAAATATGCGTCGGTTTTAAGTATATATACATTAATATCGCCTCTATCTAATAATTCTGCCTTTTCTAATAGCACTAATGCTTCCCTGTAAAGTTTTTTGGCAATTAAAAGATCTGCTTTTTTTATTTGTAATACAGAGGAATAGGGATATTGTTGAATACCATAATCAGCTGCTTCAACTGCTAATGAGAGGTCATCCTTCTCATCATAATAGTCAATAATTTGCTCAAACGCATCTTCTTCAATAAATGCGGACCCATTACCCTGCTTAAGTCTCATATATTGCTGAAGTAATTCCTTTATTCCTTCTTTATCCTGCCGATATGGATTTTCTCTCATTAAACTCAAATTTAAACAATTACAAACTATGGTTTAAACTTATACCATAAAAAAAAGTCAAAATATTATAACATTTCTATAGGAATTGTGGAATTTTATTGTAGATTTGTTAATAAAACTAAAAATATTAATGGTCCAATTATCCAAAATAGCTACGATTATACTGCTATTCTGCTTTGTAACATTTGTTGCTATTGCGGATAGAGGTGGCTTTGGACGAAAGAACAAGATCAGTTTTAATATTACAACTCTTAGTACTTTAAAAAATTCTATTCCATTTAATTTAAGATCTGGCCTTAAGTATAGAGGAAATACAGTCTTAAACAAACAACAAATTGGTAATTCGATATTTACCAATTCTATTATTAGTTATCAAAAGGGAAATACAATCTATATTGTACCGTACAAGCAAAAGGTATTAATCCAATCCTATTCGGCAGCTTCAGGCTATAAGCTTATTATTAGATCTAAAAAATAATTGACCTGAAATAAATTTTAAATAAAAAATCCCGACATAATTCGGGATTTTTTATTTACTGCTTTAAAACAAATTACTTTTTTGTTTCCCCATAAGTTAAAACGCGATATCCGGATTTTGGAATATCAAAAAGTGATGAAGCAACCGCATCAAAATTTATTTTGGTTAATGTGTATTTAAATCTCATCTTACCTGATTGCCATTCGTATTGTAATGCAAGCCCTGGCAAAGTTTTAAACTGGGAGTCATAATCTTTATCGGCCATTTCAAGCTCTGACGTATAAAAAACAACAAAAGAACTTCCATCTTTTAATTTGGCAATTGCTTTATTACACTTATAGCCTGCAATATTTATTGTTTCATTAGTAGTTTCAAAAGTAATGCCCTCATACTTCCCGTTCTTTTTGTCCCAATCTCCTTTAGTAAGCGTGATCATAAGCTTTTGGCCACTATAATCTTTCAAAATTACACCTGAACCTTTTTTAGAATCATATATTGTTACTTCACTTCCTAATCCGCTAATTAATTCACTTCTGCTTTGACTGCCTTTAATGTTAATTGTTGTAGTAGCACCATCAAGCATATCTGCCATTTTAGGTTCATCACTACCTGTTTGAATAGAGATATTGTAAATTAGTGAACCTTCTGTAATTATCTTTTGTGCCTGAACTATATGGCTGCTTAATAAAAAGATTGATATAAAAAGTATTGATACTATTTTCATTCGTGTTTTTTAATAACTCACTATAAGTCAATTAATAGACTTCTTTAAGGGGTAAATAGTTGCAAACTGAGATAATGCTACTTATTCGATTTATTGGTTTTTTGTTTAAGGGTCTGTATTTTTTGATTATTTGCCTGCATCGCCTCTATCTTGTCCTGCCATTTACTTCTTACAGCGGGTTTCTTTTTATTAGCTTCAAGCTTGGCTAATACTTTTTCATGATTTATTATATACTTCTGTATAACAAATTGTATAAGTAAAGTAATAACATTCGAAACAGTATAATACCATGTTAAAGCAGCGGGCTGAGAATTAAAAACACCCAACAAAATAACCGGAAATATATAGGGCATATATTTCATAATAGGATTACCGGTATCCTGCATATTTGCCATACCATATATAGATATAAGTAAACTGGTAACCACAGCTAAAATGGTAAATAAACTAATATGGCTCCCGTATATTGAACTAAGAATTGGCACATAGCCAAAATCTAAGATGGAATCATAAGATGAAAGGTCCTTAGCCCACCAAAAACTTTGGCCCCGTAAAGCAATGTTTGAATTAAAAAAACTATATAATGCAAAAAATATGGGTATTTGTAATAAAGCGGGTATGCAACCACCTAAAGGATTTACACCTGCGCTTTTAAATAACTTCATTTGCTCCATCCCAAAAGCTTGTTTATCTTCTCCATATTTTACTCTTAAAGCGTCTATCTCAGGCTTTAGTAATTTCATTTTAGCACCACTTAAATAACTCTGATAGGTAAGAGGAGAAATTAATAATCTAATTATTATTGTTAGCAATGCAATTACCAACCCATAGCTGGCAAACTTACCCCCGAGGTAATTAAACACCGGCATTATAAAACCACGATTTATATATTTTACAAAAGCAAAAACGCCGCTGCCCAGGTCAACAGTATTATGCATTTGATTACCATATGATTTTAGTATTTTATAATCGGTTGGGCCATAAAATAATTGCAAAGGAATATTGGCTACCGAACCATTGGGCACATTAATACGGCAATTTGAAGTTGCCTGAGCAATAATATGCAGGTTGGTATCAGAAGGTACCGTCCATTGTACGTCTGCACCTGCAAATTTATTTTTTGCAATAATAGAAGCTGCAAAAAATTGTTGCTTCAATGTTATCCAATCTACCGGGGTATTAAATTTTTCATCGCTGCCTGAACCTATCGTCTCAAAATCGTAATCCCCATCTGTGACATATCCAATATGAGATTGAATTTTCTCATGGTTTATATCTTTTTCAACTTGCATGGCTTGTGCCATCCAGGTAAGATTAATCTTATTCTGTGTAATCAATTTATCAGCTCCATTAAGATTAATATTAAAATCTACCATATAGCCACTATCTGACAAACTATATTGATGTTCAATTGTTCTTCCATCAGGATTTTGAACAATGAAACTTAGATTATGTTGGCGATTAGAGACTGAACTGTCAGATTTTACACTAAAAAACAGATCCGATGTTTGTGCTGTTTGGTTTATACCAGAATTGATTGAGTATGATATCTTATTGAAGTCACCATTTTGAAGAATTATGGGTTTGCCCTCAAACGTTTTAAATTTTTTTAATTCAACAATTTTTGGCTGACCTCCTTTATTGGTAAATGTGATCTTTAAAACATTGTTCTCTAATGTAGTAAGTTGTTCAGTATTTATTACAGAATCCTGTTGAAGATCTGAACTAATTCGTTTTACGGCTGAATCTTTTTTTACAGAATCTGTTTGAGTAATTACAGAATTGGTTTTTGGCTTTAACCTGCTTAAGGAATCCTGAATGTGAGTTCTTTCTGCTTCTAAAGCAAGCTGGCCCTGCCTGGTATAATAGAAATATCCAAAAAATAAAATTGCTAATAAAACAAATCCAATAATTGTATTTCTATCCATAACCCTTAGTAAAATTAGTGCGCAAAGGTAAG
>JBBJOK010000313.1:0-3691 GCA_037721545.1 Chitinophagaceae bacterium | reverse complement strand
AGTCTTTTTGCCACCTGCATTACTCTTACAATATCACCCCAGCTAACCAATGAATCTGCGTTTACAACTACCGCAGGTTTTATGCTGTCGCCAATGTTAATATGTTTTTTTAATACAGATTCAAGAGAATCAAATATGATTTTAGTTTGGCCAACATAAAGGATTTTGTTCTTATCAATACTTACGATAACACTTTGTTTTGCTTTGGCATCGCTTTTCGCTTTTGGGTTACTTACCCTTATTACATTAGGATTGGCCAATGTAGAAATTATTAAAAAGAAAAACATAAGGATGAATAATATATCATTCAGAGGGCCCGTATCAAGCTCTGAATGATGTTCCTTTAATCTTTTTCTTAAACTCATGTATAGTTTGTTGTTGAAGGTTTGTAGGTTACTGAACTGAATATCTTTTATTTCCTTTTAATTACACAAATCCCAAAAATCCCGGTTCGTACTATTTTGTTGGCTCTTGTAAAATGTCTATAAATTCTGCGCTTGCCACATCCATTTTATTTTCTACATGATTTATTTGTGCAGTTAAATAGCTATGTCCAATAAAAGTTATAATACCAATAATAAGCCCTGTGGCTGAAGTTATCATCTTTACATAAATACCATCAGCGATAGTATTAAAATTATATTCACTGCTTCCGGCTATGCCTTTAAACAGTTGAAGCATGCCAATGATAGTACCCAAAAAGCCAAACAGAGGGGCAATTCTTGCAATGATTGAAAGCACCGGAAGATTTTTTTCCATTTTATACATTTCCAACACACCAACATTATCCATGCTTTTTTCTATTGCATCAATAGGTTTACCAATACGTTGAATGCCCTTATCTATTATCCTTGCAACAGGGTGTGAATTATTTTTTGAGAAACTTCTTGCTGCAGCTATATTTCCGGTTATGATATTATCCCGGATGATACTCATAAAATTATCTTCAATTTTACCGGCCTTACGGATATATATAAGCCTTTCAATAAAAAAGAAAACAGCTGCTGCAAATAAGAGTGCCAATGGTATCATAAGCACACCGCCTTTCATTAAAACATCCCAAAGTGATTGCATTTCAGGAGATGAATTAATTGCTGTAGTATCAGTTTGAAGAAAAAATAGTTGCATGAAAATTTTGGTTTAAAAGTTCCTTATTAGCGGTTCAGGCAAATTTAAATAGTAAATTGATAAAGACAAATGAATGGTAAAATGTATAAGAAAATTTAACGTAAATGTTAAAGTGATAATTCTTCACGATTTACAAGCTCAATAGAAAAAGCAGGGAGGCAAACACTCCAGTATTCGCAACTTTCTTCAAATGGATTGGAGTATCTAACCCTACTACCTTTTTTAATGAGAATACTTTGTCCGGCTGCTACAATAAGTTCTTCCCCATCAACTTCAAATTTTTTTTTACCACTACTAACCAACGTGTATTCATCAAACTCAGGGTTTTGATGAGGTTCACTCCAGCCAGGGGGCGCAATCATATGAGCTATGCTTAAGTTTGAATTTTGATTAGTAGCCAAACCAAAATGTTCCTCAATCAATTTTCCATCTGTAGTGGGTACAATAAATGGTTTATCCTGTTTAAAGTAATTCATTTTAAAATTTTTGAAAAGAAAAAGTGCCGTAACAATACGACACTTTAAAACATCTATAATAAATTCTATTTTTTATTATCTCCCATTTGCTGCATAGCCATTATTTGTTTCATCGTTTTTTCCATGCCATCGCTGCCACCGTCTAAAAATATCACATTACCCTTTCCATATTCAGCGAAATTTTTAATTGCTTCTACCCACATGCTGAATAAAATAACATTTGTATCAAGATTTGCCTGCTTCATTTCTGACGCAGCCTGGCTCATTCCCTTAGCAACCTCTTCCCGAAACAAGGCAACACCTTGACCACGCAATTGCGCAGCCTGTCTTTCTGCTTCTGCTGCAATTTTTATTGCATTACCTTCTGCTTCTGCTGATTTTGTTTTAGTGATCAACAAAGCCTGGCCTTCATTTTCAGCAGCCGCTTTCAAATTATTACTTGCCACTACACGGCTCATACTTTCTATAATGGCTGTATCAAAAGTTATGTCGTTTATCTGCAGATCAATTAAATGATAACCCCAATCTTCAAGGGCAGCATCAATCTGGTCTTTTACATATAGTACAATTTCTTTTCTCAAGGTTAAAATTTCAGCCTGCCTTTTAGATGCAACGAAAGCCCTGATAGAACCTTCAACTGTTCTCACCAGAGATTGCATTAAATCCTTATCACTTATAAATTTAAAAGCAACCCTTTTAATAGTTTCTTCCTGCTCGTTTTGCACGGCATATAAAAGCATACTTTTAAAATAAACATTTGCCTGGTCAACAGTAATTGCCTGGAAAGAAAGTTCAACCGAGCGGTTTTGGATGCTGATTTTTTTATATATCTGTTCTAAAAAAGGTATTTTAAAATTTAATCCCGGCCTCATTATTCTCCGGTATTTACCAAACATGGTTATTACACCTATGCTTCCCTGCTGAACAGTTACGAAACATCCCAAAAGAGCAAACACTAAAAGAATTGCCCACCAATAATTGATTAGAAACTGTTGCATAGTAATTAATATTTGATTGAAAGGTAGTTATTTTGGCCTCATCCTCCAACTCCTTCTCCAATAGAGAAGGAGCGGCACTTTCACCAATATCCAAACATTATATCTTTCTTCTCATCAGCAATTTATTTGAGCAACATTATGGACTTTTGCTATTTCCGCACAAACGGGATTGTGTGTTAGCAAGTCATCCGCCTCAGGCGGAGAGATCCGATAATTATCGGATTAGAGGGGGCTACTCTTCTCTTCCCAAATCATACACAAATGCACAATTGCTTCTGCACTTTTTGCCATGTCCTTTACCCCTATCCATTCCAGCTTTGAATGTATCCCCTGCATTCCTGTAAAAATATTAGGACAAGGCAGTCCCATATAACTTAGCCGGCTGCCATCTGTACCACCACGTATACTTTCTGTTTTTACTTTTAATCCTGTGCGCCGTATGGCTTCTGCAGCATTAGCAACCACTTCAGGATGGTTATCAAGTACACCTTTCATATTTCGATACTGTTCTTTAATTGAGAACTCCATAGTTATACCTTGGTATTTTTTTATAGTATTTAATGCAAGGAGCCTTAGTTTTTCTCCATGTTGTTTAAGCTTATCATTATCAAAATCTCTAACAATAAATTCTATAGTTGCTCTTTCA
This sequence comes from Chitinophagaceae bacterium, assembly GCA_037721545.1. GTDB lineage: Bacteria > Bacteroidota > Bacteroidia > Chitinophagales > Chitinophagaceae > Ginsengibacter. The sequence goes on along the minus strand of JBBJOK010000313.1, from coordinate 443 downwards.
GCAATACCTTCTACTCTTACCGGATGAACAAAACCTTGTTTCTTTTCTGTTACTTCAGGAGCCCATTCTTTTTTTGGAAGGGCCTCTAAAATTTCACCGGCAATTTTAATTGCATTTACCAGTTTCCCTTTTGCATAACCCGGATGAGCGATTACTCCGTTAATAATTATTGTAGCACCGTCAGCACTAAAGGTTTCATCTTCCAGGCTGCCTGCTTCGCCCCCATCTAGCGTATAACCAAATGTTGCATTTAATTTTTGCATATCAATTTTTGCAGTTCCTTTTCCCACCTCTTCATCAGGTGTAAATAAAATTTTTATCTCTCCATGCTTTATCTCCGGGTGATTAATTAAATAAGAAGCGGCTTCCATTATTGCTGCAACTCCGCTTTTATCATCTGCACCCAACAAAGTATTTCCGCTTGCTGTAATTATATCATTGCC
>JBBJOK010000043.1:0-14487 GCA_037721545.1 Chitinophagaceae bacterium | reverse complement strand
TTTAAGGTTTGGAAATAGATTATCAAATAATGACACACTTAATTAAGCACTCCCCCCTAATCTGTCCCCTTCCAAATAAAAAAGTCCTGAAAGTTAATACTGACAAGACTTTTATAAATTGTTTGTACCCGGGAACGGACTGTAACCTTTGAAATCGAATGAAATTTAAAACATGTCAATTGCATTCAAAAAATACTAAGAATAGCTATGCCAGACATTCCCCACATATTGCACAATGTTTCAAATAATGTTAACAAATAGTCCACTGGGACAGTCCACTGGGATTGATAATATGAAAATTTATTGTATTTTTATACTGAAATAAATTTTACAGCCATGGGTGAAGTAAACTTCTACCTCAAAAAAGCTGAAGCGACTACAGGCAAAAGCTTAATCGTTTTATATAAAAGATATAATGGTAAGCGTCTAGTATTCTCTACTGGCCAAACCATAAATAAAAAAGCCTGGAACTCCAATAAGCAACGTGTTAAAAGCAATGATACCACTACAGCCGATGGTACTCAACACCTAAATGATTTTTTAACCGGATTGGATAAGAAATGTGAAGCAGTTTATAACAAATCTTTGGTGAATGGCTCCCCAAGCCCTGAAATATTGAAACAAAGCTTACGGAATTACATTAATAAAATTGATGATAAACCAGAATTTAAGGGAGATTTTTTTAAGTTAGTTGATAGATTTATTTCCGGTGAAATAAAACATGGAGATAATATAGACAAAAGTCCTAATACACTTCAAAATTATAATACAGTAAAAGGGCACCTCAGGGCTTATGAAATAAAACAAAAGATTAAACTAACTTTTGAAAGCATTAACCTGGATTTCTTTTACACTTATGTTTCATTTTTAAAATCAATAAATCTTGCCACGAATACGATAGCAAAAGATATTACTGTTCTGAAAACATTCATGAATGAAGCAGTTGATCTTGGGTTTACAACAAACATACAATTCAGGCATAAAAAGTTCTATGTAAAAGAAAAGAAGACTGATGCTGTGTATTTAAATGAAAGTGAACTTCTTAAATTGTATAGGCATGATTTCTCTAAAAATAAAAGGCTCGAACAGGCTATACATATCTTTTTGGTCGGAGCATATACGGGTTTGCGGTTTTCGGATTACTCAAACATTAAAGCGGAAAATATTGTACAAAAGGATAATGAAACTTATTTAAAAATTATAACACAAAAAACGAAATTTTTATATGAATTTCAATGTGATCCGATTGTATTAGAGATATTCAAAAAGTATGATCACAGCCCAAATAAACTTCCTAAATCCATAAGTATACAACGTTTTAACGACTACATAAAAGAAGCATGTAAGCTTGCTGGCTTAACCGAAAAAGGAAGATTATCCACTGACCTTAATTTAGAATTGTGGCAGTGTGTAAGCTCTCATACAGCAAGAAGATCATTCGCAACTAATCTCTATAGACAAGGGTTTGATACTCTCCTTTTACGGAAAATAACCGGTCATTCCAGTGAATCTTCATTTTTTAAATATATCAAGATAAATAATGAGGATGCTTCCAAAGGTTTAATAGACCACAGGAAAAAAAGGCTGTCCGAAAAAATGCTTAGGATTGCCTAAGTTGTTTTTGAGTGATGAAGTAAAAAAAAAAATCCTTAAACGTATTATTAAAATAATACTAAAAGTATTAAAATAATTTATTCATTCACTTAAAAACAAATAACATGCAAAAAAACCAAAAAAGCAAAACTGTTGGTATCATTAATATACCAACGCTTGAAAAAAAGTTACAGGAATTAAAATCACAATTACGTGCTGCTGAAAAAAAATACAAAGAGGCACAATTATCTATTGGAGATAAAAATCATATTTCCTTTCATATAGGCAACGAAGCTGATTATTTCTTAAATGTAGAGGGAATAGAGCTTATTGATACTGCTTGTGTTATCAGCAAGCTTTCGGGAAAGTCTGGTAAAAATCTTAGCGATTTCCATAGAGCTCAAATTTATGGTTTTCTTCGTAATACTTCATACGGCAGGTATCAATCAATATTCATTAAGGTAAACTATGATGTATGGCGCTGCAATAATTTAAAAACTGCTTATGAAATGATAGAGAAAATAAAACCTCTTACAGATTATAGTTGGTTAGCTGACAAACTTTCATCAAAATTTTATGATCTGAAGTTTAAGATTGAGGAGTTAAAGAACAAAAACAAGGTTAAACCATTAGCCAAAAAAACTCCACTCCATAAAGCAGCTTAAACTCATTTTCAAAAAATTAAAACCACTAAAATGAAATCTCTAAATAATAAAGTAACGAAAGAATCAACAGTAGCCGAAGTAAAAAAGTATTGCGATACCAGGAAATACAATGACCACACAGGCGTAATGCCCAGCGTATATAATCTTCTTTGGGATATGGGGGATAACAGTTGGGAATCAGCACCATTTGATATTAAAATCAACGCGCTATCTCTAATCGAGTTATTAAGTAAACCTGAAGTAGCCAATCAATTAGGTAATGAGCATCTCAGAGAGGGTATAGTGAAAATGTTAACCGGGTTGGTTGATTTCTCAATTGATCTGGCAGATAATGGTATGGATGAATTGAAGCTATACTATACTGATATGTATCTCGGAGATAATCATGAGAGTGAAAAAGAGCTTGCTAATATCACAAAGGAATACCATATTAAAAACCAGGTTAGAGAATTAGAAATGCAATTAGAAAGTTGAAAATTCGGTAATTTTAGAACGATAAAAAAGAACAGGCTTAGTGAGTTGGTCCCTGCTAAGCCTGTTTATAAAACTAAACGTTAACAAAGATGAAAGGTACAAAATCCATAATACAACATCATACCAACAAAGCTTTGGATGATATGTATGATCAACTTAAAAAAGCCGGATCATTATCACAAGAAAAAATTAATGAAATAAAGAAAGCTTTACTTGAAGCGTATCCACAAGCAAAAAAAGATTTTCCCGGCAAATTGATAATAGTAGATATGGTTTTATTTCCTGCAACCCTAATAGAGGATTGGGATATGATTCCGTTAGCTACTCAAAAATCAAGAGTATTTGATATCTCGGAACAGGATTATTGTTTAAAAAAAGCTTTAGATGATATATTAATAAGCTTTAAGGTTAGTTACATAAAAGATAACCCATATGAAATTGAGAATGCTTATTTAGGATGGGTTTTATTCTTTGATATCTTAACCCGGTATTGCGACCACTATAGCTATAATTTTACTTTCAATCCATACTATTCCACAATACAAGACTGGCTATCCTCCTTACAGCAAACATACTCACTGGAAAAATTAAAAATCCGTAATGATTTATTATTAGTAAGAAATGGTGAAGAAAATAAATCTGATGGAGAAATTTCGAGACCAGTAGTAGCGCTAATTCATGTTTACTTAAAAGAAGAAAATAAGCCAGGTATAACAGATACTAATAAAAATATAATAGCACAAGAATTTGGCTTTGGACATAGTGCTGGAAGGAAAATAAAAGAAATGTTTGATGAATTACTAAGTGATAATATTAGATTAAATAAATCAGAAACTCTAAAACCTCATCTACTTAAAAAACGGTTAGCCGACATAACTACTGCATATAATTATATTGGTTCTCAGTTTCCCAGAGCCAAAGAAAAAGCAAGACTTGAAATAGAATTTTTTAATACAAAATTTAAACTAAAAGATATTTCAAAAGAATTTATTTAAAATAGTTGACCCGGGTCTGACCCGGGTCTCTTTAAATCTTAAATAGACATTTGTAATCTAAACGATAGGTTACAAATGGAAGAAAGACTAAAAAAATTAGAAGCCCGTCTATTTAATATAGAATTACTACTGCTCGATTTAAAATATTCAATTAATATCCCAAGTAAAGGACGATTGATAGATGTTAATAGAGCGTCCGAAATAAGTGGTTTAAACCGCAATGCTTTATATCGGACTATTTCAAAAAATAGTTTTCCATTATATTTTTTTGAAGATGAGTTAATTGATTGCTTAAAAAAAGCAGATCAAGTATCTATTTCTTTATCTCAAAATGAATTAATCAATGGATAATCCCTTTTCCATACTTCAGGAAGAAATGCAGCAAATGAAAAGTATTCTAATTGAGGTACAAGAACTTTTAATAAAACAAAACTCAGATCGAAAAGAAAAGTATTTATCCCCTAATGAAGCAAGGGCACTCTTTTATCCTGCAATTAGCAAAAGCACTTTATACAGGTGGACGCTCGAGGGGCTAATTAAGAAGCATAGAATAGGCGGTAAGGCCTGTTACAAGCTATCTGAAATAGAGACAGCCACAAAATCTTTAAAATCATACAAACAAAAAGCCCCCATAAAAATGGAGGCCGCTTGAAATAAAATTTTACGCCAGTTACCTGGTGAAAAAGCAAAGATATAAAATAAAAAAAGCCCGGTTTGATATTAGAAGATAAACATCATAAAAAAGTAGCTCCAGTTTTTGATTTAGTAAAATTTCAAAATCCAGAACCTGTTGAAATAAGTGCACCTGAAGAAAAAGAAAGTTATCGGGATAAGTTTCTGAAATCAATACTCAACCAACATAAAGATTACCCTGCACCTCAACCGGTTGTTAATCTAAAAATGTTTACCGAGCTGATAGTTTTTATGACCCTGAAATCATTCAGTCTTTGGCAAGGGAAACAAAAATCTAAAAAAACCATTGCATTAGCGATAGTGGTAGCTGCTTTTATCCGTAACGGAAATTCTTTAGATCAAATTCAGTTTGTCGGCGTAGAAAAAGGGGTTGCTTTATTTTTTGATACAGAACAAGGTGAAAGTTATGCCGCAAGGACTATGAAACTAATTTTAAAATTATCAGGGGTTGAATCTTCACCTTATTTAATTTATTGTGATCTGCGTGAATATTCACCTTTAGAAAGAAAAAAGATTATTGAAGCAGGAATACAATCTACACCCGGGGTTAAATTAGTTATTATAGATGGGGTTGTCGATTTACTAAACGATTTTATGGATGCCGGGGAAGGTCACTTAACCGCTATCGAATTACTTAAACTTAGCTCAACATATAACATACATATAGCCGTTGTCTTACATCAAAATAAAAACGATAAAAATCCCAGGGCGCATATAGGCACAATTGTATCTCAAAAAAGCGAAATGGAAATTTCAACAGAGGTTGATCCTGAAGATAGGGCGCAAAGTATTGTGTCATGTGTCAATAGCAGAGGGTTGCCATTTGAACCTTTCGCTATAAGATGGGATAAGGGATCGCTGCCCTGTATATCTCAAGGCTGGAGCATAACTAAACGGTCCGATTCCAAAGCGAACAGAAATTACGAAAAAAATAAAGAAATCGCTGAATCTGTTTTTAAGCCTCTTACAGCCTTACCACATAAAGAGGCTGTTAACGGTATTATGAATGCTTCTTTAAAGTCAGAAAGTACAGCTAAGAGGTTATTAAATGATTTTACAGGATGGGGATTAATTGATAAAGGCGAGGATGGAAATTATAGAATAAAAATAAAAGAGGGTTCAAAGGTTCATGAGGGTTCAAATGAGGGTTCATGAACCCGTTCAAATGAGGGTTCATTCATCCCCTTATATATAAGGGATGAACCTGAACCCGGAAAATGAACTAACACAGGCAATAATAAAAATGAACTTAAAAATGTGGATGCAGAAACAAATATCACTTTATAAAACCCACAGCGATAATATCGGGAGGCCGGAAACGTATCGAGATATTTTGCTATGCCATTGCGCCAAAGATTTGCCAACGATAATGCAATTAAAGAAGCTGGACAGAAATAGCGAAAATTACAACCAAAGAAAATTGGACCTTAAAAAAAACTTACAGGCCTTTACCCCGGCTGCATTATTGGCAAGTAAAGCAAAAGATCAGGTAGAAGTAATACACAGGACAGGGGTTATGCAATTAGATTTTGATTATGCAGACATTCATGAATACGATATTGAAGAACTGAAGCGATGCGTTTTTAGTTTACCATTCGTTGGTTTTTGCGGCTTGTCATGTAGCGGGGACGGTTTTTATGCCCTTGCATTAATTGCCGAACCTGAACGCTTAGCAGATTATGCCGAACATTGTTTTTGTGTCTTGTTGGATTACGGGATAAAAGCAGATAAAAGCAAAGGAAAGAAAGTTGAAAATTTACGGTATGTGTCCTATGATGCAAATATGCTAATCAGAAATAAGCCACAGCCTTTACACGTAAATAATTTTAAAAAACTAGCGACACCTAAACCACAATTTACGAGTAACCCCACAGGAAATATCACTGGAAGTAATAACAGGCTGGTTCTTACAAAGCTTGCCGTTTTACAACAAGCGCAAGTAGGTAGCAGGTGGGAAACTGTACAAAATGTTTCTTACACCTTAGGAGGGCTCAATGATAATCAACTGTTGAATGAGATTGTAAGTACAATCAATTATAACCAGGCTTTTAACGGCGAAGAGGATAAATATATTAAATGCGCAAAAGATTGTTTTAACGCAGGACTAAATAAGCCAATATGAACACAGTAATAAAAACAACAGGCTGGAAAGCAGAATTGAAAGCTCTAAAGTATGAGCATATCAAAAGTACATCCCCGGGATTTTTTGAAATGTCTGGAGGATATCAAATGAAATTAATGCCATATCGAGACGATACTGCGAACGGGCTTACAAAATGCATAATTGATTATATAAATTTTAAGGGTGGGTATGCCAATCGTATAAATACAATGGGTGTAGCACGAAAGGAAAGAATTAACCTGGCATTTGGAAACTACAGAGATAATATCACTTACACACCATCCACAACCAATAAAGGAACCGCTGATATCAAAGCAACAATAAGGGGACAGTCTTTAGATATTGAAGTAAAGATTGGCAGGGATAAATTAAGTGATCATCAAATTAAAGAAAAAGAAAGAGTTACCAGGGCCGGCGGATTGTATTTTGTTGCAAGGGATATGCAATCTTTTGTTGATTGGTACAAAGAAAGTTTTACTATTAAAACACTAAGTTTTGCTAAGGTTTAAATCGCCAAGAAACAGGGTTACAGTTGGAATAGGACTATTAATAAAACATATAACTAATTAATAAACAATGCATAATAATACTAATAAATAAAAAAGGTTGAAACGTTGACCACTGAGTTGACTATAACTTATCAAATCATTAAAAAAATAAATAAAACACGACAAATGGCACAAAAAATTTTAGACTTAATACCGGAATCACTTCATAAGGATTTATTTGATGAGGTTGCTGAAAAGCTCAAAGAAAAAAAGAAACAGGAAAATGAGGAAATTTCACCGGAAATGAAAGCACACTTAAAAGCAGATGCAGAGGCAAGAAGTAAAAAAGTAAATGAAACCGTAAAACGATAATTAACCCACTAAAAATATAACAATGGATAAAATATTAATCTCAACAAATGAACAGGATTACAACCATGCCATATCTAAAATTCAGCTTCTTAAAAAAGAAGCTGAAAAGCTAGACATAATAATTCAGCAATACACCGGCGCCGTACTTACCCAGGAGGTTTACACAGATGTTTTGTTTCACAAAGGCTCACAAATCAAAGAGAATTACAAACAACAATTGGAAGCTGATATCAAAAAGCTTAAGATCACTTCGCCTAAAACGATTCAAACCATGATGGCCGGTGTAAAAGAATTTGCTGAAGAGATTTATTTCTATATCGAATCCTTACGGGGGGATGATAGAATGAAGTATGCAAGCTATCTATCAATTCAGGAAGGTAAAGCAGTCGTTAAGCAGGAAGCTTTGGATCATTTGTATGAAGAATTTAAAAACTATGCTTCCACACCTGAAGAAATCGAACTGTACAATGCTCAAAAAGAGGCATGTGAATCGTTGAATAAATTATTGCAGATCACTAAAAAGAATTTCCCGGGTTTAAGATTCAATTTACCCATGAACTTTTACACAGGATTCTTTGATTTTTCAGGAAATAGCATTGAGGTTAAGCCTATTTTATTTGATTTATTAACAGCGCAACATTCTAAGCAAACCGTAGAGGAAATTAATAAATATAAGCAAGCGGAAAAAGAGGTAAAGGACCAGGAAAATAAAAAAATATTGGATACGGTTCATGAGAAACTACCGGTGGTAAATGCTTCACACAGGACGGCCGATATTTCAAATTCAATACTAATTTAAAAAATAAATTCATGTCAAAGAAGAAAATTACACCAAAAGTAAATCCTAAGGGAAAGAGTAAGGTTAAAAAAAGTATCCCTTTAGTAGATCGAATATTCTTTAAAAGACCGACCTCAAAGCCGTAAAAATTTAAAGGTCTCACAAACATATATGGCAGGAGCACCAACAAAATATAAAAAAGAATATGCAAAGCAGGCTTATAAGCTTTGTTTATTGGGTTGCATAGATAAAGCCTTGGCAGAGTTCTTTGATGTATCTGAATCAACAATAAGCGAATGGAAGGTTACGCATAAGGAATTTTCGGAGGCACTACGGGGGTCTAAAATTATAGCTGATGCAAACGTGGCAGAACAACTATATAAGCGTTGTATTGGCTTTTATTATGATGAGATAACCTTTGAAAAAATCGATACACTTAAACTTTTAATGAGTGAAAATATTAAACTTAAACCTTATAAAAAGAAGGTTGTTAGAAAGTATGTGATACCCGATACCGGTGCAATAACTATGTGGCTAAAAAACAGGCAAAAAGATTTATGGAGAGATAAGCAAAACCATGAACTTGGATTTGAAAAATTATCTGATGAACAGTTAGATGAAATTGTAAATAGAATTATGAAAGCGAACACTAAAAAATAATTTATGGAAAGAGATGAAAAATTAAAAATGCTAAATGAAGCTTCTCAAGGCAATCAAGATGCTTTAAAAAAATTAAGCGAGGCTAAGGATAATGATAAAATAGAGTTTGCCCATTCACAGTGTTCTTTCTCTCTTTTGTATTACCTGCAAAACGGCAAGGGATTACAAAACTCTATAAATGATTCAACGATTGAAGAAGCATTTTATTCCGGTATTAAAAATTGTAAAAATAATACTGCACTTACAGAATATGTCAATTGTATTTCACACATCCATAAAGAAAAGACCGATAAGTACTTTTATTCGCATGGTTTTCCAGGATATGTTACAAATCAAAAGTCTGATTCTGATGTTGAATCCAACACTGTACCCAATAGAAAGCCGCCCTTTACCGAAAAACAGGTAGATGAATGTCTTGAAATGATTCACAAAGCCGGGCAATCAATTTTATTAAATTAAAGGAATAGAATCTACTTTAAATAATAAAAAACATGGATAGAAAACAAAAAATAAGACTACTTCAAAACATAGTTACCGGCAGGCTTACTATTGAAGCCATTGAGCCAAAAACGATAAGCTTAGGGTTAGGTTTAGATTATTCAGAAGAAGATAACTATTTCATAAATGGTGTATCAGTGAGTAAATCTGAATGGCAAGCCGAAAAAAACAGGCAAGGACCATCCAAGCACAAAGAAGAAGTTTATGAAGATTAATAATTTTTTGTTGACAAAATTCATAAAAACCCATAAACTATAAAGCCATGGCTGAAAATTTAATAAACGAGATAATTGATAAAGTTGCAATTGATAAGCAGCTTAAGCATCTTGATGATTCATTGCTAAATCTTAGTAATAAGATCAAGGAATTTCCAAAAGTGAAAAGTTTAATAGAGGATTCAAGTTCATTTAAGGAATTTATAACTTCTCAAAAAAATCTAGTAAAGCTTCAGGATGAACTAATAGTCTCTTCAAAAAAAGTGCAAGCAGAAAAATTAAAGCTTGCTCAAATTTATGCTTCTGAGGCAAAGGCAACTAAAGAGCTGGCATCTGCAAAACTACAGGAAGAAAAAGCCACTGTACAATCTGCAAAAGCAAAGGAAATTGAAGGCCGGTTAATTGAGAAAGTGGCAAAGGAAAAAGACAAAATCCAAAAAGCAACTATAAGAGAACAAAAAGCTTTAGAAGATTTAAATAATGATTATAAACAGTTAAGTATTGCTTACAATGATGCTGCACTAAAATCAAAAAATTATGCACTTCGTTTGGGTGAAAACCATCCGGTAACGCTGCAAGCTGTTGCAGATGCAAAAGCAATGCATGATGTTTTATTAAGGCTGGATCAACGTGTAGGACAAAGCCAAAGAAATGTTGGAAACTACACTTCCGCAACGTTTGCACTCAATCAGGTAATAAGGGAAGCACCTGCATTTGCAAATAGTTTTGCAACCGGCATATCAGGTATTAGTAACAATATTCCTATATTAATTGACCAATTTAAAATATTGAGGGCTCAAGTAGGAAGTGGCTTCCAGGCATTTAAAATATTGGCTGGTTCCTTACTTAGTTTTTCAGCTTTATTACCAATTGGTTTTTTATTACTTCAAACGTACGGCTCTGAAATATCTGCATTCTTTTCTAAAATAGTTTCCGGATCTAAAAAAGTAAATGAGTTAAGGGAAAATCAAAACGCTTTAAATGAAGTGTACAAGGATGCAAATAAAAATGCAGGGGAACAGATTGCATCATTAAAAGTTTTGTATGAAGCATCGACAGATGTGAGCCTTTCAATGAAAGACAGACTCAAAGCTGTACAAGGCTTAAAGAGTGAGTTCCCGGATTATTTTAAAGGCATTGATAACGAAATTATATTAAATGGCAAAGCTCAAAAAAGCTATGATTCGCTTTATACATCCATAATAAAAACAAGCAGGGCAAAAGCTGCAAAAGACAAATTAGATGCAATAGAAAGTCAAAGACTGGATATTGCTTTTACAAAGCAGAAAATAGGTACTGCAACAAACAATGAGTTAAATCGTGTAAAAGGTGACATTGATTTATCCAAAGATTTTGCTTTAGATGATAAGTTTGATAAAATCACTACTCAAGGAAAAAAATTAAACAAGTTTACCGAGCAACAACAAAAAGATGAAATTACCAGGCGCCGGGATAGGGCTTTAAAGGATGCTGAAGATAAAGACCAAACATTAAAGAGGCAATCTGATTTCTTAGTGAAATATGTAGGCTTAGATAATCTTGTTAAAGATGTAATTGGTAAACCAAAAAAAGAGAAAAAAGAAAAAGAGGTAAGAGATATTAAAGATGGTACATCTGAAGATATTTTAGCGACCCAGTTTGAAATTGATAAATTACGCATTCAATCCAGTATAGATGCTAACAAAAGAATAATTAATGATGAAACAAAATCCTACGATGAAAGGCTTACTGCATTACGTTCTTTCGGGCAAAGTTCAATAGAATTAGTAACACTTGAAAAAGATTTTAATAAAGATGCTGAAGCATTAAAACTATCCGGTATAATAACAGAACTGGAAAAGCAGAAAAGCGAAAAAGGCGCAAATATTAAAGCTATAAATGAACAGGAAGAGAACGAAAGGAAAGCATCTACAGCACGATTAAAATTAATTGAGGCAAAGTATTTAGATGAACTTTCAAAGTTGCGTTATGGGTATCTTGACCAACAAAAAACTTTAGCAGATCAGCAGATTAAAATTAAAAGAGATCAGCTTGATGAATTTAAAAAGCTTGAAGAAGAAGAACTGGCATTTGATAAAAAAATAAAGGATGCTCTTAAAAAATCAGATGAAGATGAAGCTGCAAGAAAAAAGAAATTTGCAATAGATGCAGCAGCTGAATTAAAAGCCATAAAAAACAAAACGCTTCAAGATGCAATAAACACTTCCCAGGCTTTTGCTAATGCAAGCTTTGAAAAAGAAAAGAACAGATTGCAGGAACAAATTAATCTGCTTGATGAAAAAACAAAGCGTGAAATTGATTCTGTGAGTTCTTCCACTTTAGCGGAAAAAGATAAAGCAGATAGAATTAGTGTGATTCAGGCAAGATCAAATGCAGATAAAATAAGGCTTGAAAAATTACAGAAACAAGAAGATATAAAGAAAGCAAAAACAGATAAGCAGTTTGCATTATTAAATCTGGCAATAAAAACCTTTGAAGCAATCGGTATAATCAAAGCTAAAGCAGCGGCTGCATTTCCGTTAGGCGCTTTGTTTCTTGCTCAAATCCCTTTTGTAATTGCAAGTGCAGCATTACAAGCAGCGGCAATATTAGCAACACCGATTCCCAAATATAAACATGGTAAAAGAGATTCTTATGAAGGGTTGGCCGTTGTCGGTGATGGTGGAAAACGTGAACCTATCATTCGTGAAAGTGGCAGAATTGAATTAAGCCCCGCAACTTCAACAATGACTTATTTAAAAGCAAAAGATATTGTACTCCCAGATGTGCATTCACTTTATAAGTTTCTAAATCCGGATGAAATTATGCAGCGCCTAATAGGAGCCACTAACTTAAATGCTATTATTAAAAATGCGGAAGCCAAGCAACAGCCTACCTTTGAAACTTTTGATTTTGATGCCCAAAGAAGGACCGAATATTCAAAGCAACAGTTAAGAACATTAGAACGTATTGAGAGAGCAATTGATAATGATAAACAGGTTATAGTTCCTTACGAATTAACACCACATTATCAACAACATATTAAACATTAGTTATGAAAATATATACCGATTTTGAACCGACAGGGGATGAAACCGCTGATGGAATAATGCAACTACTCTTTTCCAAGTTGAGATATCAATTGATGTGGAGGTTAAGAAAGTTGGAGTTAGAAATTAATAATGAGCCTGAAGGTGTGTTAATTATTCGAGCTCATGATGGTATTGACGGAATGATTAAAACACATGTAAGAGGATTTAGTGATGCAATAATGGAAAAAATTTCAGAGAGGTTGAAAGACTTTTATTTTGCAGATGACCCTAAAATTAATGATTAGAAAAAGTATTTAGATTGTGCTGGTCTTGTAACGTGAGGCCGCTGTATTCTTGCAGCGGCATTTTTATTTGATTTTTAAACGAAGCGGATTTTGTAAAATCCTTTCTTAACTTTATAAAAATAAAAAAGAGTAATTCCCCAATTACTCTATACTAACACTTGCAATGCTTAGTCGTTATAAAATTACGACTAATGCGAATATTTATCTTAATTATTTTCCTTTTTTTTATTTCCTGCACCGATTCTAAAAGATTATATAAGTCTAAAGGTTTGCTATTAGTAAATAAGTATTTAATACCCTGTGATACCTATATTTCTTTAGATACTTTTAATAGATATTATAAGCATAAAATAGACTCACTTATTTTACATTAAGCTTTTCAATTTGTTTCAACACATAATCTATTTTAGCAACACTTAAATATCCAGTATTTGTTGCTGTAAGAGCACCTGAAAATACTCCAGCTATACGCCAACGTTTTGTTGTTTTGTCCTGCAGAAAAACTGGAGACCCAGAATAACCCTTCAATGTATTATTAATTGGAATTGAATTGGTAACAACATTATAATTTATAGAATCTATTTTAGGTATGGTATCATTTTTATTATTAAAAAGCGCAAAATGTGTAACTACTTTAGGATTATTTTTTATCTTTAATTTAGAAGCTATTTTATAATCAACTCCACTTGCAGGATAGCCGAATATTATTAATTGGTTTATTTTCTTAAAAGGTGGTTGTAAAAACTTTTCTACTGAATTTATTTTCTCGTATCCTTTTGCCGGCATCTTCAAAACCATAACATCAGCGACCTCAGTAAAATCGTAACACTTAGACGTATCTCTTTCATAAGTAACGTTTACTGTTATTACTTCCGCAGGGTGCCCTGTACTGTCTTCAATCCAAATTTGTGCTATATCGGGGTGAAGTTTTTTATTTTGACTTTCATCACATCCGCTTATTACATGATTTGAAGTGACTAAATAAAGATTATTATTATTTCTTACAAAAAAACAAGTTGCCACATTGAATAAAAATGAACTATCCATTTCTTTGTATCCAGTCATCCAGTAACTATATTTTGAGAGTGTATCTTTATTTTGTGACTTACAAACCCCAAATGAAAACAGTAGTGCAACTACTAGAATCTTATAATTGCTATATGCCGGTATCATTTCCATTTGGTTTGTTTTTAGCCCTGCTTACGGTTATTGCGGCCATAAATTGCCAATAGTAAAAGTATTACAGTTACAATCACTCCATAAATAAAAAGGTTACTATCGGGCATGGTTTATTTCAATTAAAATATGTGGCGTTACAGTATCTTTTTTATTGAAATATAGCCTCATTAGTCAACTGGGAAGTCAACTATAAAAAAATGATACCTAACTAACTTACTCATATACAACTAATTAGGTATTCATTCAAGTACCCGGGAACGGAGTTGAACCGTCACTTGCATTACTGCAAACAGGATTTTAAGTCCTGCGTGTCTACCAGTTCCACCACCCGGGTGACACTATTGTCGAAAAAAAAAGCAGATAACAACTATCTACTTTAATTTATGAGCGGAAGACCGGGCTCGAACCGGCCACCCCGACCTTGGCAAGGTCGTGCTCT
>JBBJOK010000042.1:13006-14541 GCA_037721545.1 Chitinophagaceae bacterium | reverse complement strand
AATAACCTATCCTCCATCCCATTTTTTAAAAACTAAAACGGCATTTAATCCGCCAAATGCAAATGAGTTACTCATTGCATAATTCATTTTACCTTGCCGGGATTTATTAGGGACTACATCAAGATCACATTCAGGATCAGGTACTGTATAATTAGCAGTAGGGGGGTATACCTGATGTTGTAAAGCAGAGGCTGTTATCACTGCTTCTATTGCGCTGGTGCCGCCGAGTACATGGCCGTGCAAAGATTTGGTAGAGCTAACAGCTATTTTTTTTTCATGATCTCCAAAAACAGCTTTAATGGCTGCGGTCTCCAGTGAATCGTTTGCTAAGGTGCCGGTACCATGAGCATTTATATAATCGATCTTATCAGGAGATATTGCTGCATCATTCAACGCCATCCGCATTGCTTTTTCCGGGCCTTTTTGATCAGGTTTTGTAATATGGCCTGCATCTGATGACATACCAAAGCCGATTATTTCTGCATAAATTTCTGCACCCCTTTGTAATGCCGAGTCTAAGGTTTCTAAAATCAATATAGCCCCACCTTCTCCCAATATCATCCCCTGCCTGTCTTTTGAAAAAGGGCGGCATGTATCAGAAGCCACTACTCTCAAGGCTTCCCACGATTTTAGAAAACCAAAATTAATCGGCGTTTCACTTCCTCCTGTAATAGCCATATCACACATACCACCTCTCACCATCCAGAATGCATTTCCTATTGCATGATTGGAAGAAGCACATGCTGTGGATATGGTATAAGCAAAACCGGTAATACCGAATTGCATGGTAATATGGCTTGCCGCAGCATTAGGCATTATGCGGGGGATGCTGAAAAGATTTACCCTGTTTTTGCCTTCTTTAAAAAGCGAATGAAAAGCAGCTTCTGTGGTTTCCTGTCCGCCAATGCTGGTGCCCATTATTACACACGTTCTGTCTTTTAATTCTTCAGTCCATTGTATATCCGCTTGTTGCACTGCTTCACGGGCTGCAATAATTCCAAATTGTGCAAACCTATCGATAAGGTCAATTTCTTTATCGGTAAAATGGTTTTGAGCGTTATAATTTTTTACTTCACCGCCATTCTTAAAACGAATCTGGCTCATGTCGGTCATGGTAATGGGACCAATACCACTTTTGCAATCAACCACATTTTGCCAGGTTTCAGTAACGGTTTTGCCCAGCGAAGAAATACTTCCCATGCCGGTTATAACCACTCTTCTGTTTTGCATTTATGATGGTTGAGTAATAATTTTATTGAGGCTTTCCACTGCCTGGCGTACTGTTTTTATCTTTACAGCCTCCTCGTTGGGTAAGGTAATATTGTATTCATTCTCAAGATCGTTAATAAGTGTGAGGCCATCCAGCGAATCCATAGAAAGATCCTCAAAAGAAGAATCAATGGTAATTGTTTCAGGTGGTATATGATTATTTGCTGCAATTAATTCAACTACTTTTCTTAAAATTTCTTCTTCCATTGTACAATATTTTGAACTGCAAATTTACGCAAAGGCTGTTGCAATTGATAATTAAGAAA
>JBBJOK010000042.1:4589-12906 GCA_037721545.1 Chitinophagaceae bacterium | reverse complement strand
TTAGGGCTTATAATTTTTCATCTCAATTCTTTCATCACAAAAATCATATTCCTGGGTATCATTGCTGCTGATTATCAACATCCTGTTTTTACAGTAATCGTGTACGAGTTTTTTATATAACTGTATTCCTTCGGTATCTAAATTGGTACAGGGTTCATCTAGTAATACAATAGAAACATTACTAAATATTGCCTGTGCAAGTTTTACCCGCTGTTTCATTCCGCTGCTGAAGTATCTGATTTGTTTGTGCAATGCATCATCTAGATTGATGATTGAAATTATTTTTTTAGAATCCATTGATGGTTGCCAGCTTTTTAAGCTTGAATGAAATTGAAGAAATTCTATCAGCGTCATTTCTTCAACAAGTTCCAAATAAGGAGCTGCCAGGGATACGTGAGAGAAAATTTTTTCTTCCTCAATTTTTTTTTCTTCTGAAAAATATTCAATGGCACCTTCGTTAAAAGTAGTTGCTCCGGCTATTATCTGCAAGAGGGTTGATTTGCCTGAACCATTAGCACCCGTTATTGAGTAAGATTTTTCGGATTGGAATTCAAAATTTAGATTGCGGAATATCCATTCCCTGTTGAAGCGCTTACCAACTTTTGTAAGCTTAATCTTCATCAATACTTTCTTTAGCGGATGCTTTTATAATGCCGCGTTTACTGCCTTTAATAAAATTTACAATTTCATCTTTTTCTATGCAGGCAGGAGAATTATTTTCAAGAAGCACTAGGGCTTGGGTAATATTTAATCCTTTGGTATAAATGTGCCTGTAAATCTCCAGTATATCGTTTATTTTTTCAGAAGAAAATCCTCTTCTTTGCATACCAACTGAATTAAGCCCCACATAACTTAATGGAGAACGTCCTGCTTTAATAAAAGGCGGAACATCTTTTCTAATTTCAGTATGCCCGGCAATATAGGTATGAGCGCCTATCCTTGCAAATTGAATAGCAGCTGCAACCCCACCTAATATAGCATAATCTCCAATTTGAACATGACCTGCAAGCTGCACAGAGTTGGCAAGAATAACATGGTTGCCTATAATACAATCGTGAGCAACATGAGAATATGCCATAAGCAGGCAATTATCACCAATTGATGTTTTCCATTTATCTTTTGTGCCCCTGTTTATTGTTACAAATTCTCTTATTGTTGTATGGTCACCTATTTCAACTGTGGTTTCTTCTCCAACAAATTTTAAATCCTGCGGAATTGCGCCAATAACCGCCCCCGGAAAGATGGTGCATGTTTTGCCAATGGTACTACCCTTAAGTATTATGGCATGAGACATTATATGCGTACCATCACCAATAGTAACGCCTGCTTCTATAACAGCAAATGCATCAATCTTTACATTATTTCCTATACTGGCGGAAGAATCGATAGAGGCCAGAGAACTTATCATACGTTAGGTTTAGGTCTTTTTACTATTTGAGCCACCAATACTGCTTCTGTTACCAGCCTGTCACCTATAAAAATAGTGCCTTTCATTTCACAAATACCCCTGCGAATAGGATGAAGTAATTCCATTTTTAATATTAGGGTATCACCCGGCACTACTTTTTGTTTGAATTTGCAATTCTCTATTTTAAGAAAATAAGTATCGTATTTATCTTCGGAGTCTATAGGTATCGCTATAAAACCGCCAGCCTGTGCCAATGCTTCTGCTAGCAATACACCCGGCATTACATAATTCCCAGGAAAATGGCCCTGGAAAAATGGCTCATTATAAGTAACATTTTTAATGGCTACAACATGGGTTTTAGATAATTCAATTATTTTATCAATCAATAAAAACGGATACCTGTGAGGTAATATTTTTTCAATTTGAGTTATATCGTATAAGGCAGGTACATTAGGATCATATTTCGGAATATCCTGTTTAAACTTATTTTTTTTGATGTGTTCTTTAATTTTTTTCGCAAACATTATATTAGATGAATGCCCCGGGCGGTTTGCAATTATGTGAGCATTAAAAGCAAAACCCACCAATGCAAGATCGCCAACCATATCCAATAGTTTATGCCTGGCAGGCTCATTAGGAAAGCGTAACTGAAGGTTGTTTAAGATACCTTCTTCATTTATTTGTATATCTTTTTTATTAAAGACTTTGGATATACGCTTAACCTGGTCGTCAGTTACGGGCTTATCAACTACTACAATTGCATTATTGATATCGCCTCCTTTTATAAGATTATTAGCGAGCAGTAGTTCTAATTCATGAAAAAAACAAAACGTTCGGCTTGGAGCTATTTCTTTATTAAAATCAGTGATATTTTTTATTGTGGCATGTTGTGTGCCTAAAATTGGGGAATTAAAATCTATTAAAGTATTGATGCGATAACTGTTGTAAGGCAGCGCAACCATTTCTACTTTCTTTTCTTCGTCAGTAAAAGTTATGTTGTGATCTATTGAATAAAATATTTTTTCAGCATCTTGCTTTTTGGTCCCGATCTTTTCCAATGCTTCTACAAATGGTTGGGCACTGCCATCAAGTATAGGCACCTCTTCATCATCAATTTCAATTAAAACATTATCTATCTGAGTGCCAACAAGTGCAGCCATTAAATGTTCAATAGTACTTATTCTTGTTCCGTTAACCTCAATAGTTGTGCTGCGGTTGGTTTCAATAACATTGTCTACATCTGCTTTTACTGTGGGCTTACCGGGAAGATCGATTCTCTGGAAAACTATACCGGTATTTGGCTCAGATGGTTTAAGCCTCATGGTTACTGACTGTCCGGAATGAATACCTGCGCCTGAAATAACTACCTCTTCTTTTATCGTATGTTGAAAGAATTTAGGATTAGCCTTGTGCTCCATATGCACGAAAGTATGAAAAGAATCGGATTTTTAACGGGTGGCGAGAATGGAAAGCAGCCAGGAAATTATCCTTTAATGAGATATTTTTTCTGTCATTAATTGCTGTACCATTTGTTCAAGTTCCATTATTCTTTTCTTAAGCTCAGGAAGATTAGGAATAATAGCCAGCCCACGTAATGAACTGATGTATTCGATTGCCGGAGAACCAACAACAATACTATCAGCTACTTTGATAGATTTAGAAACACCGCTTTGTGCTCCAATTTTTACGCCATCGGCAATTTGAATGTGCCCAACTAAACCGGCCTGCCCACCAATCATAACATTATTGCCAATTTTAGTACTTCCGCTTATACCAGCCTGTGCAGCAATTACTGTATGATTGCCAACTTCAACATTGTGTGCAATTTGTATAAGATTATCCAGTTTAGCGCCGGTTTTTATCAATGTAGATCCCAGCGTTGCTCTGTCTATTGTTGCATTTGCACCAACTTCTACA
Source organism: Chitinophagaceae bacterium (assembly GCA_037721545.1). Classification (GTDB taxonomy): domain Bacteria; phylum Bacteroidota; class Bacteroidia; order Chitinophagales; family Chitinophagaceae; genus Ginsengibacter. The sequence continues at coordinate 9,581 of JBBJOK010000042.1, read as the reverse complement.
TCATCTTCTATCACTACATTACCAATTTGAGGAACTTTTTTAAATGATCCGTCTTTTTGAGGAGCAAACCCAAAACCATCACTCCCAATAATTGTATTAGCATGAACTGTAACCCGTTTGCCTATTTTACATTCATGATAAATTTTTACGCCGGGGTAAAGGATCGTGCCCTCATCTATCATTGCATTATCACCGAGAAAAACCTGCGGAAATATTTTTACATTATCACCAATAACTACATTTTCACCAATATAACTAAAGGCACCTATATATACATTTTCTCCAATTTTAGCAGAAGTTGAAATAAAAACAGGCTGCTGAATGCCATGCAATTGCTCCGTTATCATTTTTTTATAAGTGGCCAAAATGGTTGCAAAGGCTGAATACGCATCGGGTACACGAATTAGTGTAGCGCAAATAGATTGTTTGATTTCCTGTACATCATTTATAATAATAATTGAGGCATTAGTAGTATAAAGATGTTCCTCATATTTAGGATTAGCCAAAAATGTTAGTTCTCCATTTGTTGCATTTTCAATTTTACCAAATGACGAAACAAACGTTTTATCATCGCCTTCTATTTTCCCATTAATAAGTGCCGCTATTTGCGATGCTGTAAACTGCATGTAGAAAGGTTTCGTGTTACAAGATACAAGATAGCAAAATCTAAAGCTATCATGGTATGTAGCAAATGTAAAATTTTTTTACGGTGCCAAATAAAGATTGATGGATTAATGCATTATCTACTTTAGATATATCTTTTATAGTACCATCTTTAAATAAAATATGAATATGCTCATCTAATGTGTTGTAAGTTTTATTTTCAGTTTCCCCGGCAAATGTTATGTAAGAGGCCTCCTCTGTTGAAAGATTCAACTTTTTACAAACTTCATTTTTTTTCCTGTTCAGCAACTCATCGGGTACAGGCCTGGAGAAATACTTTACTTTTAAAAGTTCCCGGTCAATTAATCCTTTGCATAAAAAAGATAATACAGTATCAGGATGATCTATCCAATGTTTTATGGCATTTAGTAAATCATAATCATCAAGATTGCAGAACTCCGTAAGAAATTTTTTTATGCCATGTTGTTTATAATCATCACTAAGAAAAATATTTAAAGTAGCAGAGGGAGATTGAGCATTTACAGCCTTAGCACGTTTAATAATGTTTACCATCATTTTTTCTGCACATAAAACTGTTTTATGCAGGTAAACCTGCCAGTACATTAGCCGCCTGCTTACCAGAAATTTCTCGATAGAATAAATGCCCTTTTCTTCTATCATTAACTCTCCATTATGCACTGTCAGCATTTTTAAAATCCGGTCATAGGCAATAACACCTTCATTTACGCCTGTAAAAAAGCTATCCCTCATCAGGTAATCCATCCTATCTACATCCAGCTGCCCGCTCACTAATTGATGGAGAAATTTTTTAGGATGTTTATCGGTAAAAATATCTATCGCTATCGTAAGTTGCCCATTCATTTGGTCATTCATATTCTTCATCAACAATAAAGAAATCTCTTCGTGTGTAACGCCATCAATAAGCGTATCTTCCAAAGCATGAGAGTAAGGCCCATGGCCAATATCATGCAACAGGATGGCTGCTTTTGCCCCCTGTTCTTCCTCTTTTGTAATATCAAATTTCTTACCTTTTAATTCGTTAATAGCATTGCACATTAAATGGTAAGCACCCAATGAGTGATGAAACCTTGTGTGAACAGCTCCGGGATATACAAGGGATGCCATTGCCATCTGGTGTATTCGGCGTAACCGTTGATAGTAGGGGTGGGAAATAATCTTAAATATCAGTTCATCATCAATAGTGATAAAACCATACACAGGATCATTAATTATTTTGCGATGCGACATCTATAAATGTTAAAATGTTTAAGCCAGGTTGCAAAGGTAAATTTTGGAAAGGGAATAAATTACATTTGCGAATTCCTGCTACTAAGCCACAAAGACAAAAAAGAGGATAAATTAAATTTCAATGAGCCTAGCAAAAATATTATGGGTAGATGATGAAATGGAGAGCCTGAAGTCTCAAATCATGTTTTTAGAAAATAAAGGTTATGAAGTAAAATCTTTAAGCAATGGTTTTGATGCCATTGATTTTGTAAAAGAAAATGAAGTGGATGTAGTTTTACTGGATGAGAGTATGCCGGGCATATCGGGTTTGGAAACGCTTCAGAAAATTAAAGAGCTAAAATCACAAATCCCAATTGTGCTTATCACGAAAAATGAGACTGAGAATTTAATGGATGAAGCTATCGGCTCTCAAATCACTGATTATTTAATTAAGCCTGTTAATCCAAACCAGGTTTGGCTTTCATTAAAAAAAATAATTGATAACAGGAGACTGGTTGCTGAAAAAACAACATCATCTTATCAACAGAACTTCAGGGAATTATTTATGGCACTGAGTGATAATCCTGATTTTAACGGATGGATGGATATTTATAAAAGGCTTATCTATTGGGAACTTGAAATGAAAAAAAGCGATAGCCCTGAAATGCAGGAAGTTTTTCAATCACAAAAACAGGAAGCCAATACAGAGTTCTTTAAGTTTATTTCAAAAAATTATTCTTCATGGGTTACCAATCCTGCAGCAGATGCCCCTGTGATGAGTAATACTTTAATGAAGTACAAAGTTTTTCCTCATGTAGAAAAAGGAACACCTACTTTTTTTGTGCTTATAGATAATCTGAGATTTGACCAGTGGAAAACCATTCAGCCCATTTTTGCTGAAAGTTTTAGAATTCAGGAAGAAGAAACATTTTATTCTATTTTACCTACAGCAACGCAATATAGCCGCAACGCTATTTTTGCAGGACTGTTGCCTATCGATATTGAAAAACAGTTTCCGGTCGACTGGAAAAATGACGATGAAGAAGGTGGTAAAAATATGTTTGAAGAAGGATTTTTTAAAGCACAACTACAGCGCTTAAAAAAAACAGAGCTTAAATATTCTTATACAAAAATCACTAACCATCATGATGGTGAGAAACTGGTAGATAGTATGCATAACCTTATGCAAAACGATCTTAATATTATTGTCTATAATTTTGTAGATATGCTTAGCCATGCAAGAACAGAAATGGAGGTTCTTAAAGAGCTTGCAGCAGATGAAGTTAGCTACCGAAGCATTACTGCATCATGGTTCGAACACTCCCCCCTGCATCAGGCATTAAAAAAAATTGCGGATAAAAAGATAACGCTGATAGTTGCCACAGATCACGGCAGTGTTAGGGTGCATACACCCAATAAAGTAATTGGCGATAAGCAAACCACGGCTAACCTCCGGTATAAGCATGGACGAAATTTAAATTATGAAGCAAAAGAAGTGTTGGCTTTTAAAGATCCACGGCAAGCAGGTTTACCTGTTCCCAATGTGAATTCATCCTTTATTTTTGCAAAACAAGATGGTTATTTATGTTATCCTAATAATTATAATCATTTTGTAAATTATTACCGAAACACCTTTCAGCATGGGGGTGTAAGCCTGGAAGAAATGATTATACCGGTTATTAGAATGACGAGTAAAGCGTAATTAGGAGGATAAGGATTAAAAATATTTTAGGGTTATTATGAAATACAATCAACCAACACTAAACAGGCTTGAAAAAATTTTAGAAGAAGCAGGATATGTTGTTCGCTATGAAAGAGGTTCTTTCCAAAGCGGATATTGTATTTTAGAAGAAAAGAAAGTAGTAGTACTTAATAAATTTTTAAATATTGAAGGAAGAATAAATACACTTATTGATCTTATACCCTCCACAACAATTGTATACGAATTACTTACTGTTGACTCTCAAAAAATGTATGATGAAGTAACTGTAAAAAGTGAAACATAATTTTTGACAGCTTCTACTTTAGTTTTAGTTTTTTACAAATATGTTTGCTATTTGTTTTTTAGCTTTGGATTGTGGGTTATCCTGAATTAAAAATTACTTTTCTTGGCACTGGTACAAGCAGCGGCGTACCTATGATAGGCTGCAGTTGCGATGTTTGTATATCTACGGATAGAAAAAATAAACGCTTACGCAGCAGCATTTTAGTGCAAAGTAAAACAACGACGTTAGTGGTTGATACAACTCCTGATTTTCGGTATCAAATGTTAAGGGCTAAAGTAACCGATTTGGATGCAATAGTATTTACGCATCCGCATAAAGATCATATTGCCGGCCTGGATGATGTACGGGCATATAATTATTTTTCTCAAAAACCGATGGAAGTTTTTGCCAATGCCTTAACCGAAGATGCATTGAGAAGAGAATTTATTTATGTATTTAGTGAGAATAAATATCCCGGTATTCCCAAAATAAATTTAAACACAATTGATACAGAGCCTTTTATTGTAGGCGATATACCAATAATACCCATTGAAGTATATCATTTAAATATGCCTGTTTTGGGTTTCAGGTTTGGCAAGTTTACCTACATAACAGATGCCAACCGTATAGATGAAGATGAAAGGAAAAAAATTATGGGTAGTGAGATAATTGTATTGAATGCATTAAGAAAAGAAAAACACATCTCCCACTTTGCGCTTAATGAAGCTGTTGCTATGGTTCATGAGCTAAAAGTACCAACTGCTTATTTTACGCACATGAGCCACCAGATAGGAAAACACTCCGAAATAAATAAAGAATTACCTGAAGGGATTGAGTTGGCCTGGGATGAGCTTACGCTGAATTGTTAGGTTTGTATTTTCTTAAATATTATGTATTTTTCTGAAAATTAGTTATGTGAAATCCTTTATAAAGGAGTATTTAAGCTTTTCAAAGAAAGATAGAACCGGAACTTTTATTCTACTTTCAATAATTGTCATTTGTATATCACTACCCTTTGTATACCCCTATTTTATTAACAGGAAAATTTATGATCACACTGAGTTTGACAAAGAAATTGCCCGGTTAAAAATTCAGCAAACGGACAGTGTTCCTGATAAAAACAATAACAATAAAAATTTTGATGAAAATAATTATA
>JBBJOK010000042.1:0-4489 GCA_037721545.1 Chitinophagaceae bacterium | reverse complement strand
TGCATTTATATCCCTGCCGGGGATAGGCAGCAAACTTGCCCAACGCATTATTGCTTTTAGAAGTAAGCTTGGCGGTTTTTACTCAGTTGATCAAATTAAAGAAACTTTTGGATTGCCTGATTCTACTTTTGTAAAAATAAAACCACAACTAAGTGTTAGCAGTTCCACAATAAAAAAAATAAACTTAAATACCGCCACGCTTGATGAAATGAGATCACATCCTTATTTGAGGTATAATGTTGCCAATGCTATAATTCAATACCGAATACAGCATGGCAATTTTTCAACAGTGGCGGAGATAAAAAAAATAATGATTATTACAGATGATATCTTTAATAAGGTATCACCGTATCTTACAATTAGCTAAATTTCCACTCAATTTCATTTGTTATTCCAATGTGTTTTATCTTGCCAGATTATATAATACCTATCTATGAATTTTTCACAAACTGAACTTACCGAACAAGTTGCACAAACAGCCAAAGATTTCGCATTACAAAACATTAAACCCCATGTTATGGAGTGGGATGAAGCGCAGACTTTTCCTGTAGAAGTTTTAAAAGAATTGGGAAAACTTGGTTTAATGGGAGTGCTGGTGCCTGAAGAATATGGCGGTGCAGGGCTTGGGTATTTCGAATACAATGAGATCATACAAGAAATTTCAAAAGTTTGTGGATCCATCGGGCTTTCTGTAGCCGCTCATAATTCATTGTGCACCGGTCATCTGTTAGCTTTCGGAAATGAAAGCCAAAAGAAAAAATACCTTCCTAAACTCGCAACTGCTGAGCATATCGGGGCATGGGGCTTAACAGAACCAAATACCGGCAGTGATGCAGGTAATATGAAATGTGTCGCGGCAAAAGAAGGGGATGATTGGGTCATTAATGGCACCAAAAACTGGATAACACATGGCAACAGCAGTAATGTTGCGGTAGTAATTTGCCGAACAGGAGAGCCAAGAACAAGAGATAATTCTACTGCATTTGTGGTGGAACGTGGAACCCCTGGGTTTAGTGCCGGTAAAAAGGAAAATAAACTTGGGATGAGAGCAAGCGAAACAAGTGAGATGATCTTTGACAATTGCCGTATTTCTGATGAGAACCGATTGGGGGGTGTTGGTGAAGGTTTTAAACAAGCTATGAAAGTGTTAGATGGAGGAAGGATATCTATAGCAGCATTATCGCTGGGGATAGCAAAGGGTGCCTATGAGGCATCTGTACAATATTCAAAAGAAAGGTATCAGTTTGATCAGCCTATCTCCAACTTTCAGGGAATTTCTTTTAAGCTGGCTGATATGGCTACCGAAATAAGGGCCGCAGAATTATTAATCGCACAATGTTGTGACAAAAAAATGCGGGGTGAAAATATTACCAAAGAATCTGCAATGGCAAAATATTACGCCAGTGAAGTAGCTGTAAAAGTTTCTACAGATGCAGTGCAGATTTTTGGTGGCTATGGTTATACAAAAGATTATCCGGTAGAAAAATTTTATCGGGATAGTAAACTTTGTACTATTGGTGAAGGTACCAGCGAAATACAGAAAATCATCATCGCAAGGGAAGTGTTGAAATAAAAAGCACCAAAAATATTTTTAGTGCTTTTACGTAGTGTTTAATTTTTGAACGCTATTGTTTCTTGTTCTTATCCAAAAAGCCACCGAATTTATCTTTAGCAAATTGTTCAGCTTTTTCGCCCATTTCTCCCGGCAGGTAATCTGATATTTTATCTAAAAAGCTTCCGCCTTTTTGAGTGGGGCCTGTAGTAGTACCAATGTCTCCGGCGGGAGTAGTCCCCGGGGCAGACTGCGCAGGAAAAATATTATCCACAGCACCACCCATCATGGGAAATTTTTCTTTTATAAATTCTTTTATTGTGTTTAATATACCATGCGATTGCTCAGCGCTTAGCCCATGATCTTTTTGAATTCTTTCAACTAATTCTTGCATAATTTTTAAATATTTGTTTCTATAAATTTATCAATAATCAATCCATTATTCCGTGTCGTACCTGTCAACACTTTCAATACCGGGTAATTTTTTCACCTCAACTACAAGGTCTTCTAATTCATCTTTATCATGAACATAAACTTTAATGTTGCCTTCAAACAAGCCATCTTTGGCTTCAATAGTAAGGGCATTAATATTGATCTTTAATTCACCGCTTATTAAATTGGTTATTTTATTTATGACACCCACATCATCCAGGCCAATAATTTTTATCCCTGTTAAAAAAGAAATTTCTTTATTCTTAACCCATTTGGTTTTTACCACTCTATGCCCATAATTTGATAATAACCTGGTAGCATTTGGGCAATTTGTGCGATGTATTTTTAATCCTTCCCCCTGAGTAATAAACCCAAATACATCATCTCCGGGTATTGGCTTGCAGCAATTTGCAAGGGTGTACATTATTTTATCACTGCTTTCTCCAAAAATAATCAGCTCTGTATCCTTTTTGCTATAAGATTTTGGGAGATTTTCATTTTCAGATTCTTCATGCTGTAAAGGCTTTACTACCTTAGGGGCAATAAGTTTATCACCGGCAACAGTAAATTCTTTAACCTCTTTCAGATCAATTCTTTTTACAGCAATTTCATAAAGCAAGTCCAATGGAGAGGCAAGTTTATAAAAGCTTGCAAGTTCTTCCATATTGGCATAATTCATAGCTGCCCCAATTCCATCAAGTTTGCGCTGTAAAATATATTTACCCTCTTCGGCAATTGTTCTTTTTGCTTCTTTCAAAGAATCTTTAATCTTCGTTCTTGCCTTGGTTGTAACTACAAAATTTAGCCACTCACTATTAGGTTTTTGTTTTGCAGAAGTAATGATTTCTATTTGATCACCACTCCTCAGTTTATGACCGATAGGAACCAATTTATGATTCACTTTTGCGCCGATGCATTTTACTCCCACTGCTGTATGAACAGCAAAGGCAAAATCCAATGCCGAAGCACCGATTGGTAACATTTTTACATCCCCTTTTGGCGTATATACATATATTTCTTCAGCTAAAAACGATACTTTAAAATCCTGTAAAAAATCTATCGAGCTTATATCCTGGTTAGCCAGCACTTCTCTTATCTGATGAAACCATGTATCAAACCTACTCTCATCGTTAGTACCTTCTTTATATTTCCAATGCGCTGCTAATCCCTTTTCTGCAATGTCATTCATTCGCTTTGTTCGTATCTGTACTTCAACCCATTTTCCTTGTGGCCCCATAACCGTTGTGTGCAAAGCTTCATAACCATTACTTTTTGGGTTACTCAGCCAGTCTCTAAGCCTTTCTGGAGCTGGAATATATTCATCCGTAACTGTGCTATATACCTTCCAGCAATCGCCTTTTTCATTTTCCGCTGGTGAATTTAATATTACCCGAACTGCAAACAGATCATATACTTCCTCAAAGGCAACACCCTTTTTTTTCATTTTATTCCAAATGGAATGAATGCTTTTTGGCCTTCCGTATATTTCAAAATTAAGATCTGCCTGTTCCAGTTTATCTTTAATAGGGCGGATAAAATCATTAATGTAACGGGTACGCTCTCTTTTTGTTTCCTGTAATTTTTGAGCAAGGTATTTATAACTGTCAGGCTCCATATATTTCATGGAGAGGTCTTCCAACTCTGTTTTAATATTATAGAGCCCCATCCGATGGGCAAGAGGGGCATAAACATAAACGGTTTCTGAAGAAATTTTCAACTGCTTTTCTCTCTTCATACTATCCAGGGTACGCATATTATGTAAGCGGTCTGCCAGCTTTATCAATATTACCCTGGGATCGTCAGTTAGAGTAAGTAAGATCTTTTTAAAATTTTCTGCCTGTTGCGAAGTATTAGTATCAAGAACATTTGAAATTTTGGTAAGTCCGTCAACTATCTTGGCTATTTCTTCGCCAAATTCTCTTTGTACATCTTCTAAAGAAATATCAGTGTCTTCAACGGTATCATGCAAGAGTGCACAGATGGTACTTCTTACGCCCAGCCCTATTTCTTCTACGCAAATCATGGCAACGGCCAGGGGATGTAAAACATAGGGTTCACCACTTTTTCGTCGCATGGTTTTATGAGCCTCCACAGCCATTTCAAAAGCGATCCGGATCATTTCTTTATCTCCGGATTTTAACTTTGATTTTAAAACACGCAGTAACGCTCTGTAATGGCGAAGAATTTCCTTTCGTTCCTGTTCTTCAGTTAAATTATATTTTGGTATTTCAACGGCAACTTCCATTAATAACGAATTTACGACAAAATGAATAGGCATTGAATTAGGGAAGTGTAAAGAATTTATCAATATCCTTTTTCAAATTTCATTTTTGGTTAAGGGATGTTTTCTTCCACCAAATCCATTACTTTTGCAACCCTTAAAAGCCCATGTGGTGAAATTGGTAGACACGTCAGACTTAGGATCTGATGCCGCGAGGTGTGGGGGTTCGAGTCCCTCCATGGGCACACAATTAAAAGTCATTGGTCAATAAGTTAATAGTCATT
>JBBJOK010000041.1:9138-14544 GCA_037721545.1 Chitinophagaceae bacterium | reverse complement strand
GTACATGCGTCATCAAAACATGAAACTGAGGGGCTTTTTCTAAAACACCTAAGGGAAAAACAACTAAAAAATTTGTTTGTATCCGGTTCCAATCTACTGCACGCATACTGCCAACTATTGTCGAAATAATTGATCCCTGTACATTAAACGTCATGGTATCTCCTATACTTATATTGTTTCTTTTAGCGAAACGCTCCTCCACTGATACATAAATATCGCCTCCGGGTTGGCTTGTCCCGGTCCATTTGCCCTCTGTAACTTTTTCTGAAGAAGTTATTGTTTCTCTGAATGTAACACGGTATTCGCGGCTGAATATCCATCGCTGCATTTCAATTGTACTATCCTTTTCAAGCGTAGATGCTGTAATATTATTAACTGCTTCCAACCTCATATTTACTATAGGTACGGTTGCATTTATAGGCAAATTATGTAGCCGGGCAAGATCCGTTACTTTTTTTTGCTGGTCTGCCTGAATATCAAATAAAACCATATTAGGCTGATTACCACTTGCGGATAAAGTAACCCGATTAAGCAAAATATTCTGGATAAAAAAAAGCGTACAGATCAACGCTGTCCCAAGCCCGATGGAAACTATTAATATCCCTGTTTGATTATTGGGCCTGTATAAATTAGCCAACCCTTGTCGCCACAAATAGCTCCATGAAGAAGGAAAGAAACGGCGGACTAACCACATCAATAATGTTGCTATACCTGTCAATACTAAAAACGCTGCTATGATGCCGATAGTAAAAAATACGGACTGTTTAAATTCACCTAGCTGCAAATGTGTAAAACCTAAAATGAACAGGGCAATTAATCCATAGATAAGCCATTTAAAAGGATCTTTTATTAGAGTAGGTTCAAAAGAAATGCGAAGCGTATTTAGCGGAGAAATTTTTCTGATAGATACTAGTGGCAATAAAGCAAACAGCAATGATATCAGGATGCCTAATGTAATGCCCTGTGTTACTGCGTTCCAGGAAATTACCGGAGTAATTTTTACAGGAAGCAGATCTTTTAATACAACAGGTAACATTTGCTGAATTCCGACTCCTAAAGCTGAACCAAGCACAGCACCAATAAAACCTATACCCAGTATTTGAATAAGATAGATTAAAAATGTATGAGAAGCTTTGGCTCCCATGCAGCGCAATATGGCGATGGTATTTATTTTCTCTCTTATATATATATGTATAGAACTGGCAACTCCAATGCATCCCAACAGCAATGCAATAAAACCTACCAGTGATAAAAATCGTGTAACATCACGAAAAGATCTTGCAGTATCCTCTTTTTGAGATTCAACTGTATCATAATTTACGCCCTGAGATTCCAACCTCGGTTCAATTTTTTCTACAAGTTCTTTCATATTTACTGGGCGGTCATATTTTATATAAAACCTATAATTGATCCTGCTGCCTTTTTGTTGTAATCCTGTTTCTGATAAATATGAAAGCGGGATGTAAACAACCGGCGCAACTGATGCAGATAATCCTGTTTGGCCCGGTGCACCAAATAAAGTTCCGGCAATTGCAAAAGTTGTATTACCAACTTTTACCGAGTCGCCGATTTTTGCGTTGTATTGTAACATCAACGTTTGATCAACCAATGCCTGTTGGGCATTTCTAAATGATCTTGCTGCTGTTACAGGCTGTGTTTCTAATTCACTATAGTAAGGAAATTCTCCGCCAAGCGCACGTACTTGAATTAATCTTGTGTCTCCGTTTTTTACAAAATAGATCATAGAAGTAAACCTCCTTTCTTCTGATCTCCTGTCGCCCAACGAATCAATTAGCGTAAGTGTTTCCGGTGTTAGCGGTTTGTTGTTACTTATTTCAAGATCAGCGCCAAGCAAACCGGCAGCTTGTTTATCAATTTCCTCACGAAGATTATCACTTAAAGAATAGATGGCAACCAACGCTGCAATCCCTAAAATTATAGATGATATAAATAACAATAGCCGGGAACGGTTTCTCCTGCTATCCCGCCAGGCCATTAACACAAGCCAGGAAAAACTTATTCCAGGATTATTTTTTATTTCGTCGTTAGTGCTCACCTAATAAAAAATTATTTATTATTGATGTAATACTTTTATGCAAGTGATGGTTGGGCAACTCCAATATTTGTAAGCTCGTCAGATATAAGTTTTCCGCCTTTTAATTTAATAATGCGTGATGTTTTTGCCGCAAGATCAAGGTCATGTGTTACTAAAACCAATGTTGTTCCAGCATTCTCATTAAGATCAAATAAAAGTTTTACCAGCGTTTCACTTGTTTCTGCATCCAGGTTTCCTGTTGGCTCATCTGCAAATAATATTTTTGGTTTATTTGAAAATGCCCTGGCCAATGAAATCCTCTGTTGCTCACCTCCGCTTAACTGAGCAGGATAATGATGGCCCCGTTCTGCCAGCCCTACTTTATCAAGAAGGTCTAAAGCTATAGTCTTTATATTTTTTTCTCTCCGCAATTCCAGGGGCACCATAATATTTTCCATGGCAGTTAATGTTGGCAATAACTGAAAATTCTGGAAAACGAAACCCACATATAAATTTCTTACCTGGGCACGTTTATCTTCATTAAGATCATTTAAGGAAATATTATGCAACTCAACAGTTCCTGTACTTGCACTATCCAGCCCGGCACATAAACCAAGTAAAGTTGTTTTACCACTACCGGATGGGCCAACAATGGAAAGTGTTGAACCTGCTTCCGCCGAAAAACTTATTTTATCCAAAACAGTTAAAGTATTGCCACCGCTTTTATATGTTTTGCTTACATTTTTAATATTGAGTATCGTATTCATTAATAATTTTATTATTTACTTAGCACATGCTTACCTTATCATTAGTATTTTGCAATTGATATAAAATTACATTAATAGCACTTGCTAAACTGTTAGTAAGACGGTTAAAAATATTCATTTAAATATTTTCACACTATGAAACCAAAGTATTACTTAAGTTTATTTTTTTTGATTACTATATTATCATGCAATGCCGATAAATCAACATCCATGAAGGCCGGGGACAACACTGAAAAGGATACAGTTAAGGTTACTAAATTTAAAACCATCATTTTTTTTGGAAACAGCCTTACTGCCGGTTATGGTTTAGAACCTTCAGAAGCATTTCCTGCATTGATACAAAATAAGCTGGACTCATTAAAATTGAACTACAAAGTAGTAAATGCCGGAGTAAGTGGAGAAACTACATCTGGCGGTAACAGCCGTGTTGACTGGATATTAAGGCAACCGATTGATGTATTTGTTTTGGAATTAGGAGCAAATGATGGTTTGCGGGGTATACCATTAAAAGAAACAAAAAATAATCTTCAGTCAATGATTAATAAGGTAACAATAGCCTATCCTAACGCAAAAATTATCCTGGCCGGCATGCAAATTCCTCCAAATATGGGCATGCAATACACAACAGAATTTCGCAATATTTATCCTGAACTTGCAAAGAAAAATAATATCACACTGATACCTTTTATATTAGAAGGTGTTGGAGGTGAAGCAAAGCTTAATCAGGAAGATGGAATTCATCCTACCGCTGAAGGGCATAAAGTGATTGCTGAAAATCTATGGAAGGAAATTCAGGATCAATTACATTAATCCAATCCTCCTTTGCGTGTTGGTTTGGTTTGCGATGGCCATGTTCCCGGTGCACCAGTTCGTGGATTTACGGGCAGTACAACTTTTTCACGTGAAGTTCTATTTGGGTCTTCACTAGCCATGTAAGCCAATACTGCCGTTAATATCACATTACTCCTAACATCATCAAAAACAATTTTATCATATGTATCTCTATTGGTATGCCATGTATAGCTTCCATACAACCAACTTAAAGAGCTTAGTGAAAATGCAGGTACACCTGCAGCTACAAATGATGCATGATCTGATCCGCCACCACTGGGTGTTCCGGGGAAATTGGTAACTATTGGTTCTCTAACACTTCTGGGTACTTTAGTTAGCCAACGGCCAATATAATCATATGAATGTACAAATCCTGACCCTGAAATATTCACCACTCTACCAGTACCATTATCCTGGTTAAAAACAGCCTGTATATTTTTCACTATTTCAGGATGATCTTCCACAAAAGCCCTGGAGCCATTTAAACCCTGCTCTTCGCTTCCCCAATGCCCGGCAATAATTGTTCTTTTAGGATTAGGATATAATTTTTTTAAAATACGCATGGCTTCCATCATAGTAAATGTTCCCGTACCATTATCTGTAGCCCCTGAAGCGCCATCCCATGAATCAAAATGAGCAGAGAGAATAATATATTCATCCGGTTTTTCTGAACCTCTTATCTCAGCTATGGTATTAAAAGTGGGAACAATCCCTGTTTCTTTTGAATCGGCACGTACACTTATTTTCGGTTTTTGTCCGGACTCGGTTAATCGATAAAGCATTCCATAATCTTCCAATGCAATATCTACTGCGGGAATTTTTTTAGTGTTAGCACTAAAAATTTTATTTACACCAAAACCAGCCGACCAGTTAGATGTTACAATGCCTGCTGCGCCTGCTTTTTCTAACGCAGCAATTAATGTGCGGGAATTATATCCTGTTTTGTTGATACGGTTGCGCCATGCATCTGTTTGTGCAGCACGTTCTTGTTTCATTTTTTCAAATGATTCTTTCAATCCAAATTCTGTCCAGTTGTAATCTGGCCTGCCGGTCGGTTGCAGCATTGATATCAATACAAATTTTCCTTTTACTGTTGGCAGCCAATTACCAAAGGCAATCGAGTCAGCAACATCTGCTATTATAATTGTCTCTGCTGTTAAAGTTCCTTTTGTAGCCGGGCTCCATGCCAGTTGCATACCTTCTAAAGATTTTACCCTGGGATGAACCATATCAATATGCGAAATCCCTCTCTCCCATCCTCGCCATTCGCCCCATTTTTCATTTTTGGCGCTTATGCCCCACTTTTTATAAGTATCTACTGCCCAGTCATTAGCCTTTTGCATATTTGGTGTGCCTACCAGGCGTGGGCCTATTTGGTCTAAAAGCTCATGTGCTAAATTTTGTAATTGCGAATTATCAGTAGCTTCCTTTACAATACTTTGGATAAACACAGAATCTTTGTTTTGAGCAGAGACTCCATTTAAAAAGGTTATTGAGGTTATAGCAACTAAGAGAAGAGATTTAAAATTCATAGTGTAGGTGTTTGTAGTATTAATGAAAATTGTCTGCAAGTATAAAGTAAATTCTGCGTTTGCAAGGTGAGTTACAATTCAGAAACTAAGGTATGTATTTATGGATAATAATTATTTTAAGTACACCTACTCATCGTTCTTATTTATGCATTTACTTCTGGGGAGGCAGAATAGATTTAGCCGGGTTATCAAATATTTTATCTGTATTTTCTAATTGCCAGTTTTTTGATTGCACTACTTC
>JBBJOK010000041.1:3350-9038 GCA_037721545.1 Chitinophagaceae bacterium | reverse complement strand
TATCAAATATTTTATCTGTATTTTCTAATTGCCAGTTTTTTGATTGCACTACTTCGGTAAGCATAGTTCTCATTTGATCAGCAGCTATTTTTGGTAAGTGGCTTTTTTTAGCAGCTAATTCAACTTGTTTTTTCCCATTGTTTTGAATACGGGTCAGGTCTTCCCGTCCTAATAAATTAAAAATATTCTCATCAAAATTGTAATATTTATAATCAGTTTCTATACTAAGTATTTCAGGTTGGGGAAAAGAGATCAGTTTGATCTTATGATTATCCTCATCCATTTCCCAAACACATTTTTCAAAATCATAACCAACTAAAACCTTTGCTTCAACAATAACCAGTGCACGTTTGGTAGAGGGTATAAGCCCAAATAATTTTTTTGTTTGTTCATAATTATAAAGCTCATTAAAATGCCCTTCTGCAAAAACTATCTTAAAAACTTTGCGCATGCTTTCTACAACTGTATGGGAACTTTCTCTAACTATATTTTGTTTTGGTGCTATAAGTCTTATTATTAGAAACATAATTACAGCACCCAGCAAAAGTCCGATAACCAGTAATGATGTGGTATTGGGACTTGACATGCGATTGGAAGAACTCAAAAACAAATTGGAAATGAGTAACATTAATAAGGCTCCACCAACTATCAAGATTATATTCTTAATATTTTTATTAAAAACCATTTGTTGTTAATTATAGAATTGCTCAGTTTTATACAAATATCATGCTTACCTCTCCTGGCAGGAGATAGTGCAATAAAAAATATTCTAAGAATAGAATATTGAATAATGGAAAAATATAAATTATGTACATAGCCCAATTATATCAATAGTACTGATATCCTGGAAAGGTATTAAAAAATGCATCTTCATTTTTTACCCGTAGCAGCCCACAAAATACCTGCATACAAATGATTTAGGAAAGCCTGCTCACTGAAAACTGAAGGCAGATGGCCAAGCGCTGTATAAAAAGACCGGCCACCATCATAATTATGATACCATGAAAGCGGATGCAACGCTCCCATCCCTTCACTTTTTCTACTGCCCCAATCTACTTTTGGATTGTAAGTGGTTTCATCAATTCCTAAAATGTATTGAAGTCCGGAAATTTTTTCAGCACCGAATTCATAGAACTCATCTGTCCATAATTTACCGTCAGCGAAACCCTGCAACCCGGGGAATTTTGGATCCAGTATTTTTAATTTTGCAGTTTGTATAACGGGATGAACGTAAAACATTCTGCCAACAAGTTTTGTGTACCATTCCCACCCATAGTGGGTATCGGAAGCGCTATGGATGCCAACAAAACCTTTGCCTGAGCGAATAAATCTTTCCATTACTCTTTGTTGTGCTGAATCTAAAATATTTCCGGTAGTATTTAAAAAAATGATAACCTGAAACTGTGCTAGATTTTTATCATTAAATGAACCCGGATCGTCAAAATACACAACATCAAAAAAATTCTTTACCGCTAACTGTTGAATTGCCAATACTCCGGCATGCACAGATTCATGGCGCCAGCCATTTGTTGTTGGGATGAGTAATGCTTTGAATTGTTTTTGTGCTGCTACTGAAAAACTCAACATAAATTGAGCAGCCAGCATAATTAAAAAAATCTTTATACGGTTCATAAAAAAAAATTTGATTTGTAAAGAATTCTAAAGCAATTTTTATTTAATAGTGAATTTTTCCACGCCATCTTTTGTAATGATAACCGGCCTAATAAAATCTTTGTCATCAAAATACATTCTATCAATACAGGTTACTCTTGAGTTTCCGTCCGTTTCCCCCAATGGCCTACGGTGATAAATAATGTACCACTTATCAGTATTAGGAATTTGCATAACAGAATGATGGCCGGCACCGGTTGCTATTGCTGTATCCTGTTGCAATATCTTACCTCTTCTTTTAAAAGGGCCAAATGGAGAATCACTTATGGCATACGCTACGCTATAATTTGGGCCTGTCCAACTACCTTCTGACCACATAAAATAATATTTACCCTTTCGCATAAACATAATAGGCCCTTCTACATATCCTTCCGGTGTTATCTCTTTAAACGTAGTACCATCTTCAAATGGAAGAAAGCCTGTAAAATTATTATTTAATCTTGCAATGTTGCAGTGCCGCCATCCTCCATAAATTAAAAAGTATTTTCCATCAATATTTTTAAAAACAAATTGATCAATGGGTTGTGCGCCATTGTGAAATTTATCTACCAGTGGTTTACCTAGATAATCCACAAATGGCCCCTGCGGTTTATCTGCAACTGCAACGCCAATGCCACCCATTTCCTTATCGCTTTGAATATCGTTTGCTCCAAAAAATAAAAAATATTTATTTTTCTTTTTCACTACAGCCGGTGCCCACAAAGCACGGTTTGCCCATTTAATTTTTGATGTATCTGTAATGTTTTTGTGCTTTGTCCAGTGTACCAGGTCGGGAGATGAGAAGGCATCAAAATACACCTGCTTATTATACTTATCAGAATAGGTGGGATATATCCAATATTTTTTATTAAAAATCGCTCCTTCAGGATCTGCGTACCATCCGGGAAAAACAGGATTACCAGATTTTTGTAGGGCAGCTTTATTTTGAGAATTTATCTGGGTATTTAAGAATAACGATACACACAGTAATAGAAAAATTCTTTTCATCTTGTCATAAATGTAAAGTAAAGTTTTTTTAATCAGGGCCAATTCATGTGGTTGATTACTGGTATACTAATAGAAATAAAATTTGATCTCTCCGATTTTTAAACGCTGTTTTCAACAGTAATCACATTAAATAAATTTTTGAAGTAACTATTTAGCCGGCGTGATTATAATATTTCGGTAGTCAATGGCCCCATGGTCACCTTGAATCATTAATGGTCCGGGCTCTCCTTCTCTACTATTCATAGCGCCACCAGTTATGCCCGGTATTTCCTGTTTACAAATAATTGTTTTACCATTTGCTATTACAGTTACGAATCTTCCAACAAATGTAATGTCATATGATTGCCACTCTCCTGCTTCTTTAGCAACCATTTCAGCAGGAGAAATAAAACCGTAAACAGCACCGAACTGCCATTTAGAAGGTTCCTTTCCTTTGCTATCTTCAATTTGTACTTCATACCGGCCGCGAAGATATACACCGCTATTACTTCCTTTAGGATAACGAAATTCAATGTGCAATTTAAAGTCATTAAATACTTCATCCGTGACAAGATTGGAACCCGATTTAGGATTTCTCAACATACCTCCTTCTGCTTTCCATTGGTTCTCTCCCAGGGCCCGCCATCCTTTTAAACTTGTGCCTGTAAAAAGGCGGACTGGTTTTCCCCAAACAGGTTCTGTTTTTCTTTTAAGTGATGGAGCTTGTGTAGCGGACCAATTGTAACTTTTTCCATCTGCAGCTATCATCATTCCTGTTAACCTGTCTCCCACTAAAGTGCCTTCGAATGAAATATCATTGTCTCCTTTTTCCCATTGTGGAGGTATTGTGAAACTCATTTTTCTTCCGCTAAAAGTGATCCTTGATATTGGACGGGCACTTCCATCTATACCAACATACTGGCCAATTAGCCTGCTATTGCCGGAATGCATCACCTCAAGCCATGATGGAAACTCTTTGCCTGACATATTAATCGTAATGTCCCATCTTCCCTCAATAGAAGCGGAGTCAGTATTTTGAACAATACCGTCATTTGCTTTTACATGTGAAAGGGCAAACAATAAAAAAATTATAATAATGCCCCGGTATTTTGTTTGAATTCTATTTTCAAATATTTTTTTCATAAGATTTTGTTTTGATAACTATAGTTTTTTTGTACCTAGTATTTTATGAAATTTTAAAAGCATTATTTTAATCAGGCAAAGGCCTTACTAAAATATCTTTATAATAAACTTTACTTGCAGGATCATGTCCCTGCAATGCAAACGTGCCGGTGGACAAACGTTTTTCCTTGCGATCAGTTATTTTTTCCACTCCATCCGGCTCTGTATAGTCAACTACAATTTTATCATTTATCTTAACGATTATATTTTTCCCCTGTATTTTAATATATTCCGTATACCACTCGTTATCTTTAACATGTACATCCTTCACATCCTGCACGCCATATAAGCTGCCTGTTCTTCTCCAGTCCGATTGTGAATTATTAACCTGAACTTCATAACCTTTGGACGGCCAGCCTTTTTCCTGATATGCTGTATGAATAAAAATACCGGAGTTTGAACCAGGCGTTGTCATCACGCTTGCTTTAAATTCAAAGTTTTTAAATTGATGATTCATTACCGGCCCTTCGTAAAACAAATGCGAGATTGGGCCATGTACAATGATCATTCCACTATCGACAGTAAAAGTAGATGCGTTGTGATTCGCTCTCCAATTTGCAAATGACTTTCCATCAAATAGTGAAATCCATCCTTTGTCTGTACTAGTTTGTTTAGTAGCTGTACAGGACAACCAAAATGCAAGTGCACAAAAAATAATTATCTTTTTCATCATCGAATATTAACTGTTGTTCTGTCTTTTTAGATTTTAATTCCCCACTCATTTAGCATGGGCCTACCCAACAAGGCATTTGCTTCCGCATCATTTTTAAATTTTTCTTTTTTGGGATTCCATTGTAATGGGCGTTTTAATTGGTAGGCAATATTAGCAAGGTTACACACTGTAGCAGTGCGATGGCCAATTTCAACATCACATACGGGTTTGGTACGGGTACGCATTGCATTTAAAAAATCTTTATAATGGTTTTCACTTTTGTAAACTCGTTTTTGTGTTTCGCCAATAATTTTATTTTTTATTGATGCAGGCGTTGTTTCAATTTTGCCTCTGCCTATCCTTATCTCTCCTTCAGTTCCGGTAAATAATACCGCGTTGTTCCATTCCCATTTTTCATGGGTCATAACTATATTATTTTTATACTTAAATGTTAGAAAAGGATGTTCTTTTCCATCAGGTGCAAAAATTTCTGTAGGACCGCTATGATCCATGTCCAACGCCCATTGCGCTATATCAAACATGTGGGCCCCCCAGTCTGTTACCTGCCCGCCGCCAAACTCTTTATAAACCCTCCAATTAGGGTAAACATCTTTTGTAATTGGTGGAGCTAACTCAGCATTAAATGGTTTAAATTCGTTAGGCCCCAGCCACGCCTTCCAATCTAATCCATTGGGTACTGGTTGCTCGGGTAAGTTGTAGGCAATTGGTGGCACGCCCACATTTACTTTAATACTTTGTATTTCACCAATAAAACCATTACGAACATATTCAACTGCCTGTCTAAACTCCGGCCATGAACGCTGCATACTTCCTGTTTGAAATATCCTGTTGTGTTTTCTTGTAGCATCTACCATTGCCCTGCCTTCTCTAACGGTTAGCGATAAAGGTTTTTCGCAGTAAATATCTTTTCCTGCTTCTGCTGCCCTTACAGCCATAGCAGCATGCCAATGGTCTGGCGTAGAAATCACTACAGCATCAACATCTTTCCTTGCCAGCAACTCTCTAAAATCATTATAAACCGGGATATCTGTAAATGTACCGGCTTGTTTATTTTTTTCGTGCATACCTTTTAACCTGGTAAGCATGAGTTGAGATTTATCTTTGTAAACTTCACTCAATGCTGCAATACGTATTTGGTTTGTGCCCATAAAAGCATTAACGAGTCCCGGGGCTTGCTTTCCACAACCAATAAAACC
>JBBJOK010000041.1:0-3250 GCA_037721545.1 Chitinophagaceae bacterium | reverse complement strand
CCTCTTTTTTCAACTGATCTTTTGCATTAACTTTCAAAAAAATTTAAACATGACTAATTCCTTTTCCCGTCGTCAAATAATCAAAACAGGTTTTGCTGTTGCCCTGGCTACTACAGTGGGATCAAAATTAAACGCTACTGCATTATTTAATGATGATTTCATTATATCGGATGATAATGACGAATGGAATAATTTTAAAATGGGGATAGCATCTTATACTTTTCGCAAACTAAGCCTGGATGAAACCATTAAGGCAATGCAGCGGCTTAACCTTAATTATATTTCTATTAAAGATTTTCATTTATCCCTTGACAGCACTGCTGATGAGCGGAAGGCAGTAATTCAAAAATTAAAAGATGCAGGTATAACTGCGTTAAGTTGTGGAAATATATCTATGCAGAATGATGAGAAAAATATCAGGAATGCATTTGAGTATGCCCGGGATTGTTCAATACCTACTATTGTTTGTAGTCCGCATCCTGATTCCATGCCTATTCTTGATAAGATGGTAAAAGAGTATGATATAAAAATAGCTATTCACAATCATGGGCCGGAAGACAAGCGATACCCTTCTCCTTATGATGTTTATAAAGCAGTTGAAGGCTTTGACAAACGATTGGGGCTTTGTATTGATGTGGGCCATACAGCAAGGGCTAAAGTAAATCCGGCAGAAGCAATTTTAAAATGCAAGGATCGCCTTTACGACCTGCATTTGAAAGACATTAATACTACAGAACCAAAAGGCGAGACCATTGAGGCAGGTCGTGGCGTTCTCGATCTCCCATCTATTCTTCGATCTTTACAAAAAATTAAATACACCCATTTAGTAAGTATAGAATATGAAGGTTGGGTAAATGATCCCTTACCGGCTGTAGCAGAAACTGTTGGTTATATAAAAGGTTTGCTTATTGCCGATAACAAAAGACAAAGAAGTAATAAATAAAACCGTAATTACTTTACTTAAAATTTGCAGTATAATCAACGCTGTAAAATCAATATCAACTTACTAATTTATTATTGCTTTCATTCTTGAAAAAGGGAAACCTCCGCAACCTTTTTTAGGATTATTTCTGTCGGCACTCAGTTTCGATGCTGCCTCTTCCAACGTTTTAGCATTGTAAGCAGTTAGACAAAAACCCCACAAGTATGGTTTCATTCCGTTGAAATTCATTACATCTATCCGTGTAAATAATCCTGATTCACTCGGATTTTTATCATCATTTGTAGCAAGAAAATATTGCCCCTCTTTATTATATTCAATAAGATGATATTTTATATTCGGATGCTGAGTCCACACCCTGTTATTTATGGTATAGTTAATACCGTAATCATCTCTAAAATTCCCCAACAGGCTTGCAGGTATTTCGTCTAGTTTATTAGTGATGTTTGGTTTAACTGTACTGCAACCTACAATCGAAGCAATAAAAAAAATATATAAAAATTTTTTGATCATTATTTATTGTAATAGCGATAGATAAAAAAGAGGTAGCGAAACCAATAAATATTTTTTACAATAAAATAAACAAAACACCTTTAATAACTTGTGATTTATTTTTTAAATCTATAATGTACACATAGGCGCCGGAGCTTGCCACCTTACCCTTGAATTTCCCATCCCATGATATATTAATTCCTTTATTGTGGAAAACCATTTCTCCAAACCTGTTGAAAACACGAACATCAGCTTGAGGAAAAGCTTGTAAGGTTTCAATGTTCCATCTATCGTTGAGGCCATCATTGTTGGGTGTAAAAGCGTTTGGTATATATAAATCTTTATAAACTTTTATCAAAACACTATCCGTAGCTGTACCACAACCTTTATTTGATACTACAGTTAATGTATAGATTTCGTTTACAAGTGGTTTTACAGTTGGGTTAAGTGTTGTGGAACCCGTCATATTAGTAGTCGGGCTCCATGTAAAAGTAATATCTGTTCCGCTAGCCATACCATTTAAAACTACAGACTGGCCTTCAATTATGGCTTTATCCGATCCCGCATTTGCTTTTGCATTTGCATTTACTGTTATCAAAACAGAGTCGGATGATTTGCATTTATTATTAGCAACGGTTAGTATAAATAAATTGGTTTGTTTGGGAGTTGCTATAGGGTTTGAAATAGTCGCATTCGAAAGTTCCGGTGCAGGGCTCCATTGATACGAAGTAACATTAGTACCGTTACCACTTAGTTGTATACTTTTTCCTTCACAAATTTCTGCATCAATTCCGGCATTTACAATAGGTTTAAGCGCTATACTGGCTACAGTTGAATCTGTACTGATACAACCTTTGGCAGAAGTAACTTTTACATAATAGGTTCCACTGTTCGCTTGTGATGCATTAGGAATAAAGGGAGATTGCAAATCACTTGTAAAATTTAATGGCCCCGTCCAGGCAAATAAAACCCCGTCGTTAGCCCTCAAGGATAATGTATCCCCTTCACAACTGCCGGTGTTGGATGCCGCTATCACCGGATTTTTATTTACAATTATTGTGACAATGTTACTCAAAACATAGCAGGAAGAAATATTCATATTGCTTCTTTGAGAAACGGCAAACCTATATAAATAAGTTGCCGGCGCATTTGTTTGAGAAAGTATATAGGTGATATTAACAGCCCCTGCAATATTTGTCCACTTACCACCATTATCTGTACTCACCTGCCATTGATAGACTGGATCACTGTACCCCGAAGAAACATTAGCCTGCAGTGTGAAGGGTTTAGTATTGCCTGCACATACATCAACCGAGTCGGGAGATCCATTGATATTTGCAGTAACCAATGGGCCGCAGGCACGAAAGGTAATATCATCTAAAAGCAGATCGTTCCCACATCCGCCGGGTGCATTATTGGTAATTCTTAATACAACAGAACTTATTGCCGTAGTTGTTGTAAAAAAGAATCCGTGCTGTTTCCATTCCGGAAAACTGCCAGCCGATATATCTCCCGTTTTATAAGATTGCAACACAGTGCCGGAAGTTGTTTCAATATTAAAAGTAACATTGGGTTTAATGGTTGCACCTCCGCAAGAACTTTGTTTTACAACATTTAGTATCCAGGCAGCAAATTCATATGTTGTATTCGGGCAAAGCCCATCAACTGTTTTTACGAAAAAATCACCCGGACTAAAGGAAGCATTGATTACCATCATATATCCATCCACATCACCGGGAGTATGATCCTGCAATACACTATGCCATGTTGCACCAAAACAATTGTTTGTTCTGTTGGCTACTGTATAACTTCCATCAT
>JBBJOK010000312.1:0-3707 GCA_037721545.1 Chitinophagaceae bacterium | reverse complement strand
GGATGAAAAAAAGAAAGAGCAAACACACGGCATCGGCAACCTTGCCCTGCTGAATGCGGGGATTAATCGTAGCTATAAAAATGCACTCTTTCCCGTCAAAAGAAAAACAATCATTGAGTATGACGCGAAAGGTGAGTTTATTCCGATATGCAGTAAGAATGTGTTTTTAAAATATTACTCTAACCGGTTCGACGACTTGTATAGTTGGAGTGCATCCGATGCCGATGCTTATCAGGATGCTATAGTGGATACGCTAAGCAAGTATTTACCCACAGTAAACAATCAAAAATGAGTACTTCCAACAATTATATAGGAGAACCGCTTTCTTTTTTTCAATTATTTGCTGAAAAAGATTTAAGAATCGAAGTGCCGATTATACAGCGGGATTATGCTCAAGGTCGAAGCAGGGAAAGCGAGGTTCGTAACAACTTTCTTGAAGCGTTGTTCAATTATTTAGATGAGGATAAACCAGGCAGGGAGTTGGATTTTGTATATGGTGCGATATCTGAAACCGGCAATGGGCAAAGCTTTATTCCGTTGGACGGGCAGCAAAGGCTAACTACCCTCTTTCTTTTGCACTGGTATCTATCCCTTGTTGGTGGCAGAACTGACGACCTTAAACAAATAATGGTTGACCAAAGCAATAGATCAAAATTCTCTTATGAAACTAGAAGCAGTACAAGTGAATTTTGTACTTGTATACTTACAAAAAGCTTGCTCTATAACGGATACGATTCTAAGCGAAGCGTATCCGGTCTTATAAAAAATGAAGGATGGTATTTCAAAGTTTGGGATTTTGATCCTAGTATTTCAGCGATGCTTGAAATGTTGGATGCTATAGAAGAAAAATTCCATCAGCATGACCATTTTTATGAACGCCTCACTTCCCTGAAATGTCCCATTATCACTTTTCAATTTCTCAACCTTAAGCATTTTGGTTTAACCGATGATCTATATATTAAAATGAACTCCAGGGGAAAACCTTTGAATCCTTTTGAAAACTTTAAAGCAAAACTTGAACAGAAAATTGAAAGTTTATCTACAGGATCAGATTTCAATTTTCCCTTGCAGTTGAGTGGAGAATTTATTGAGAGAAGCCCATCAAGATATTTCTCTGATCGGATTGATACAAAGTGGTTGAATCATTTTTGGGAAGTTGGGGGGAAAAATGCTAAGCTTGTGGACGCTCAAATAATGAATTTCATCCGGGTAATTTTGTCCAACTCTTATGCAGTTTCCAGTATGAATTATAGCGGCGAAAATGCCCGCGTCCTATTTAAAACTCAAGACGCCAAGTATGGGCAACACGATAAAGACAATCTCTCTTACTTCAGCTATGAATCACTTGGTGCGCTATTCAAAAAGTCGCTTGAGAAAATAATGTTTTCGTTTGAACAGCTACTCCTTATCAGTAAAATTGAACCAAGTCATATACCTGATCCTTATCATTACAATCACTTTTTGGTCTTCAATGATGTAATCAGTCATAATCTCACCGCTGGCAATAGGATACTTTTTCATGCTTTTATCAGCTATCTTATTTTGCATGAAGGTAATCTAGAGGGATTGAAGGATTGGATGAGGGTAATTTTCAACCTGGTAGAAAACACGAGATTGGAGGACACAAACGACGTTACGACGGCATTGAAAACGGTAGAAGAAATGTTAGCGGTTTCAAATTATATTTTACAGACACTGTCTGGTCACGACATTCAAATAGGGTTCTTTTACAGCCGCCAAGTAGAAGAGGAGAAAATAAAAGCTTGTCTGATAGTGAAATCAGTTCGCTGGTCGACTGCGATATACCTCACGGAAAAGCATAACGTTTTAAAAAGTCAGATTGGTTTCCTACTTGAGTTCAGCGAAATACTCTCTTATTATAATAAGAATAGAAATTGTGATTGGAGTGATACGGATGATGAACAATACTTTACCAAATTCGGTGAATATGCCGAAAAAACCATTGCGACCTTAGATTATTTAAAAAACAGAAAAGATTCCGAGTACTTATGGGAACGTGCGGTTTTAACGAAGGGAGATTATTTGTTACCTAGTTCGTCCTATAGATATCATTTCTTAAACACAACTAGTCTTACTGACAGAGACAATAGCTGGAAAAGACTATTGCGTTTAAACAGAGACACCGATGGTCTTGCCGCATGGGACGTTAAACGAAAATATGTAATGCAAGTTTTCGACGATGCACGATTTAATAAGGCAGATGTGAAGAACTCCTGTGTTGCAATAGTTAAAGACCAAGTGCAGGATTGGAGGTCGTTTTTTATTGCGGATCCAGAATTAATTGCTTATTGCGAAAGGGGCTTCATCAGAAGAGAAAATAACTTAAAAATTCACTTACTTGAAACAACTAAACTTACGTACCATTATGAGTTAAGAACAATCGACTTGTATCTAAACTCAATTGAAGGACAAGATTTACTTCCCTTAACTAATACAAAGTATGAAAAAGAATATGGGTTTGATGGACATAGCCATATCCATCTTGGTGAATTTGCTCATCAGAAAAAAGGCTACCAGTTGAAAATTTATTTTGATGAGGTTAACCACTATTCATTACAACTAAGAGAGTTATATGCCCTTCCAGATCCTACACCGTACGATGAATCTATCATCGCCTTGTGCAAGAAACATAATCTTAATCCTAATGATTGGCGGGGATTTTCTTTTGTCTCAAAATCGAAATCAGATATAATTAGCAAGTTAAAACTTGTAATTGGGGACTTGTAGGATAAACTATAAGTACGCCTTCGTATGTGAAGACCAAAGCGATGTTGGTGCTGAATTCCCAACAATGGCAGAAAAATTAATAAGTATATACAAATCAATATGGCAAATTTCCTAGCGTATTTCGATCTTTTGGGCTATAAAAAATTTATTGAAAACAATTCGGCACCACACCTTGATTACAGAACGAACCATTTTGGAAGGAATATTGAAATGGCATTGGCACTTGATTATTCAAATCTCCCCAGCAAAATGCCGGGTGTCATGATATCAGACATCAGTCATTCTACGCTTAACTGCTTAACATTTTCAGATACCGTTATTTTTTGGACAAAATCAAACAGTATGTCTGACTTTGAAGAACTAATACAAGTGGCATATCGATACAACAATTTTAATGTTTTGCAAGACTTTCCAAGTAGGGGTTGTATTGTGTATGGAGATATTTGGTTTAAACCATTCGATTCGGAAAATTTGAGAGGGGGTAGATATATGCTAAATATGATTTATGGGAAAGCGTTGATTGAGGCACACTTAAGAGCTGAGGCAATGAGTTGGGCTGGTTGCGAACTAAATATATCAGCAATAGAATATGCAAAGACCTTGGGAGACATTTCCATTTTACTTCAGGAATACACGATGCTTTATGATATTCCTTTCAAAACAAATGAGGGTGAAGTTCGCCTTCCAAGTCATGCTCTTCGTCTTTTTAATAAACGCATTTTAATTACTGAACATTACGAGAATGGAATTGAGAGTGCGTTTACTCAAGACAATAAAGGTGCAATTGACGGCAGAACTAAGGTAATTTTTGAGAACACAATTGAATTTCTAAAAGCACATCGGATATCTTTTCCATTTTATTATTACTTACCAAGCGACGGAGTGCAAAGTTTCGGGAAGTTGGATGCAGATTACACGCATACCGTAGTGAAGGTTATTCAAAATGGTGAAAAAATCAG
>JBBJOK010000311.1:0-3716 GCA_037721545.1 Chitinophagaceae bacterium | reverse complement strand
TATGCTGTCTAAACATAAGTTCTTAAGAATTCACCGTTCTTATATTGTGTCAATTGATAAAATTTCTGGCTACAAAAATCTCTCACTACAAATTAATTCAACTGAGATCCCTATTGGCCGTTTATACAAGCAGGCAGTTATGGATACACTCCAGGCCGTTTGATTAATTCAAATTTAATTTAATTCCTATCTGGCTTAACCAACGGGCACTGTTACCGGGGGCGGTACTTGTTTGCAATTTATATGGTTTGCCCTTAACAGGGGTATATTGATATTGGGGTGTTAGTGTGGTGGTATTAGCATATCCGGCAAATCTTATTAAAGGATAAGCATCATTTGAAAGAAAATAAATACGGCCCCAATCTTTATTAAGCATGTTAGTGAAATTGAAAACATCATAAGTAATTGTAAGTCCTACTTTTTTGCTTTTAATTTTTATTACAACATCCTGCTGTAACCTTACATCAATAATATGTGTGAATGGCAGCCTTGCGCCATTGCGTTTTGCAAATTCACCCCGGTGTTTCTTTAAATATTTATCACTTTCAATAAACTCATTTAATAAATCTTTTTGTTGCTGGGTCGAAAAGGTTACCGGGCCATTAGTATTTCTGATAGCAACAAAATTCATTAAGGATAGCTCATTTAGAGTTGGGACATAAATCAGATCAAAAATTTCCCTGTTGCCATTGTCATTAACTATACTGCCATCATAAACATAACTATAAGGATTACCCGATTGACCATTATAGAACATGGAAATGCTGGTAGCAGCTTTGCTTTTACTATAAATAATTTTTTTTGATACCCATGCGGTCATACGGTGCTGCATATCATTATCAGAAGTAGAAAGCGAAGTAAAATTTCTTCCATTTACGGTTTCCAAATTTCTCCATTGTGCTATAATGGGAGTTTGAGGGCCTGTTATTTCAAATAAAAGTTTTGATTTTCCATAAGTGTAACTGCTATTAAAGGAAAATGTATTAACCTGTTTATCAATAATAAAACTTAGGCTGTATGCACTCCCTTTCTTTTTTTTATTGTTCGTTATTAAGAAAATATTGCCATAAGGATTTGAACCATTACTTTTTAAAGGTATTTTATCGGGTGCCGAGTTCAATGAATATATATTTCTTGAATCAGGCAATGCCGATCTAAGAACAGGCGGTAAAATATTTACATTTTTAAATACTGTTTCATTGATATTTTTAGTAAGAATACCTTCTATTGAAAAGGTCCAGTTGCTTTTAATTTTTTTCTCCGCTGTAAATGATGTTCTGAATACCGATGGATATTTAAAATTTTTCGCCATAAGATTTAAGTTGCCCTTTGCTTCAACATTCAAAGAGCGGGGAGAGGGTTGTTTGAAAGGATCGGCATTAAAATACAAACCATATTGTTGTGGATTAATGTCAATGCTTTCACTGGTATTACTTCCTACCACGTTAGATGCCCATACGTTTATACTACGCCCTACAAAAATTCCGGCACCTCCCCGAAGAGTCAGGTCATACTTCGGCAGTTTATAACTTATACCAAAGCGAGGCGATAATGCCAGGTTTGGCTCCATTACTTTTCCGGAAGTTGCACCGTGTAAATCATAATATTTGGTAATTATTTTAACTGCCGTATCATTAAAAAATTTGTCTTCTTTGCGCTTTGAAAAAATCGAATTCATATCCAGCCTTAATCCCATATTCAATTTTAAGTTCGGGCCTATTTTTAATTCATCATTAATAAAAGCACTGGAGCGTAAGGTTGAAAATTTGGACGTTACATAATTATCTGTGATGATTGAGTCCGCTCCTAACGGTAATGACCGCTGAAAACGGGAAGGAAAGCTGCCGCTTATAAAATCATTAAGATTCCTGTATTGATAGAAGCCAAAAAAATTGGGGATACTAGTATGGTTCAATTTTGTATAATTAACATCTGCTCCAATTGTAACTACATGATTTTTTTTAATTAATTTAAAAGCATTAAACAATGTGATGTCGTTTGCTTTAAATCCCTGTGCTCCTGAAACCGCATCGCTTCCAAAAACAATAGTACCGTTTCCATCCTGAACTTCTACATTCGGAAATGGCTGTCCTATCCATTGCCGGTCCTCCATCAGATTAGTAAAAGTGAGCAGGAAACGATTATTCATGCGCCTTTTAAAAAAATGTTTCCATTCAAATGATGCAGAGTGCGTTCTGGCAGGTATGGTGATGCCATTATTTTGAAAAATTATTGACCTCGAGCTACTTTGTACCCGTGGTGTGGTACGTTCAGCATCATTATAACGGTAACTCAGCATAAATTTATCTTTCGTTGATGCATTCCAGTCAAATTTCAGGATCATGCGTGTAGCATTTAACTCATCTTTTGTTTCAAGAAAAGAACCGGGATCATATCCATATTTCATTTGCAAAGAATCTGACAAAGCGAATAGTTGTTGCTGATTGCTGTTGCCACGGTATTCACTTATATTAAAAGGCTGAGGCTTTGTCTCAGCCTGTTTCTCGATCAAAGCAAAATAAAAAAGTTTATTTTTTATCAATGGGCCGCTGTTCCATATCCCAAAGGTTTGATTAAAAAAAGAGGATAATCTGGGTCGATAAAATTCACCAGGTAAACCGGGTTTTTCTAGTGGTTGCGGAGCCCTGCCTGCTAAATTTTCATTTCTGAAATTATACCATGCTGATGCTTTGGTTTCATTACTGCCTGATTTGGTAATGGCATTGATACTTCCACCGGTAAAAGTACCGTATTGCACATCGTAGGGAGCCAATAAAACTTTTATTTGTTCTAAGGCTTCTATAGAAACAGGAGGTGCACCTGTTAATCCACCGGTTGTACCGTTTACGGCTAAACCAAGAATGTCATTATTATTTGCGCCATCAATAAAAAAGGCATTAAAGCGATTGTTTTGCCCTGCAAGAGAAATTACGCCTTCGCCGGTTACTTTTGCTTGAGGCACCACTCTTATAAAGTCCTGTAAACTGCGGGAAATAGAAGGTAGCGTAAGCAGTTTTTGATTATTGATTTCTGTTTCTATTCCTGTTTTAGTATTTACTGAAGCGGTGACAGATACAGCAGCTAATGTGATATTTTTCTCTTGCAATATAAAATTAACAGCATCATTATTACTTAAATTAAAAAAAACGTCGTCCTTTCTTATTGTTTCAAAGCCTGTATAACTAACCGTAAAGGTATAAGGCCCTCCTGGCTTTAGATTAAATAAATGAAAATAGCCATCACGGCTGCTGAGTGCGGTAAATATGTTTTTCGTAGGTTGATGAATGGCGGTAACAGTTGCTCCGGCAAGGGATTCATTTTTATTTGATATAATTTTTCCTGATACCTGGCTATTAGTTTCCTGCGCATGCAGGTGGGTAGTTATTAAAAATAATAAAAGCAGGCAGGTTAAGTTTTGCATTCTCATGCCAGGGTATAGATTTTAGCGCTCACAATTTACTTAATAAATAGGAAAAAGGCTTGATGTTCTTAAAAGATTGCCCGATTTGATTTACCTGTTTGATAGTAAACTTTTCAAAGTGTTTGCCAAGAGAAATTGTTGTAAGTACTACTAATAGTATGTTAAGTACTTTTAATAATGGGATTCGCAAAACGCTATATTGAAACAACCATAAAAATTATAAAAGAGTATCGTGGAAATATTCCATTTCATCTTTATTTAAAAAAATATTTTGCTGCTAATAAAAAATTTGGAT
>JBBJOK010000040.1:5885-14583 GCA_037721545.1 Chitinophagaceae bacterium | reverse complement strand
AAAGTAAAGCCTTCGACGTATCTTCTTTGGCAGTAGCTAATTCATTTTGCAGGCTATCTGCATATTTCGATTGTGCCCGGCTAAAAGTGAAAGCGAGGATGAGTAAGGCAGTAAGAAATAATGTTTTGGGCATAAATACATTTTATATGGTTGCTTTCCAAGGCAATTGAATTATAAACTCCGCAAACTCGCCATCATTCGTTTCCACCTTTATTTCTCCGCAATGCGCTTTAATAATATCATAACTCATTGATAATCCCAATCCTGTTCCCTGCCCTGTTGGTTTTGTTGTAAAGAATGGCTGATAAATTTTATCCAACACTTTTTGCGGAATGCCGTTGCCATTATCTGCAACCTTGATTTCAATTTTATCACCAACTTTTTTTGTACTTACAGAAACAGTTGGTTCGTATCCATCAGGTTGTTGTTTTTTCTTTTCGTTGACTGCATAAAAAGCATTCGTAAGCAGATTCAATATCACCCTTCCAAGATCCTGCGGAATGATATTTATTTTTTCAAGTGATGTATCAAAATCCGTTTTAAATGTTGCATTAAAAGACTTGTCCTTTGCTCTTAATCCATGATAACTCAATCTTAAATATTCATCACACAAGGCATTTATATCTGTTGGTTCTTTTTTGCCTGAGCTTGCTCTTGAATGTTGTAGCATTCCCTTTACAATAGCATCTGCACGTTTTCCGTGTTGGTTTATTTTTTGTTCGTTTTCTTTTATATCATCAGCGATGGAAATTGCCTCTTGCATATTGCCTGTTTCCAATTCTGCTTTCAGGTCTTCAATCAATTCTGTATTCACTTCAGAGAAGTTATTGACAAAGTTTAACGGGTTTTGAATTTCATGAGCAATGCCTGCAGTGAGTTCACCGAGGGAAGCCATTTTTTCTGATTGTATCAACTGCGTTTGTGTAGCCTGTAGTTCCTGTAGAGCTGTTTCTGCCCGTAGTTTTTCTTCTTCAATTTGGATAAGGTGCGCCTTAGCTTCTCTTGCCAGGGCTTCGGCTTTTTGCAGGTCGTTGAAACGGGTATATGTTGAATCGAATACTTTGGCAAAGCGAAGCAGTATTTCAAACTGTTCTTCCGGCAAGGTTTCAATACTGGATGCGGTAAGGCTTCCAAAATTGTTGAACGATACATTCAGAAATATTTTTTCGAACGATTTCATACCGTCTTTCACCGCTGTTGGTAGCAAAGCCATTTCTGTTTCTGAAAAAATAAAATTGTCCCATTCTTTTTTAGTTGTTCCTTCCAGTACATACCGCCACTTCAGTATTCGTTTGTGCCAGGCATCTATAAAGGCCAGATAAGGTGCGTACTTGTGATATTTGACAAATACACTTATGGGCAGCTCATTAGATTCAGGTGCAGCTATCCACCAGGTGGAATCATTTGTTGCTGCATCATATAACGTAATAATGCAACGATCAAGTAATAAATCAAGTTTCGTTAGTTCCCTAAAAAGCGTATCCACTAATTTAGCCAACTCACTTGATGATTGCATCGCCATGGCTTTCGCTCTCACTCTTTCCAAACCTAATTCTATCTGTGCTTCTCTTGCCTGTGCTTCTGCTTTTTGCAGATCGATAAACCTGGAATAGGCAAGATTAAACACTTTAGCTGCACGTTTCAGCAAGTATTTCGATTCCTGAGACGGTTCACTATTTGTAATAAGCAGTAGTGCGCCACCTATAATTTTTGAATAATTATAATACAACACATCTGGTATCAATATTTCGCCTTTATCATTAAGCTCTACTACTTCTGGTACTACACTATATAAGTATTCATACCATTCTTTAAGCTTTTTACGATCTGCAACAATGGTATAATCCGATTCTTTTTCATGATATTTTTCTTTGTCTTCCTTTGCTCTTTCGGTTTTACTCCAGTCAAGAATTTGTTTGCCGTTTACGATTTCTACATTAGAAGAGTCAGGGTGGCGATAAGAATACCATGCTTCAAATTGATCTTTATCCTCATAATAAATGTGGACAAGAATAGATTCTAATTCCTTTTCTCCTAATAGAGCAATTTGTTCACGCAATACTTGTGTAACTTCAAGAATGCCTTCGGATGAATGCATTGCCATAGCTGATGACCTTATCCGCTCTAATGCCGCTTCTATCTGCGCTTCTCTTGCCTGTGCTTCTGCTTTTTGCAAATCGAGAAAACGGGTATAGGCTTGCTCAAACACTTTTGAAAATCGTTTTAAAACCTGAAAATCCTGTTCAGTTATGAACTTTCCAGACCAGCTATCAATACCCACAACCGAATTTTTTCCGGCAGCGCAACTAACAGTCCAAGATTCTGCCTCTAATTGAAATTTTCGTACTGCTTCAGGAATTTTTGATTCATTATATTTAGCAACAAAGCGGAAGTAGTCGTCCTTTACTTTACCGGAGTATGACTCATTAATAAAGTCACGTCCTGTTTCTATTGCTTCCCACAAATTTGTAATGATAGGATTATCCTGAATATCCTCAGCATAGGGTATGTCGACTTTGATAGGGGCGGGTAAAAGGTTAGTAGCGATCCAGAGATGGAAATTTCTTTTCTCTTTTTCAAAAAAGAAAATAACGGCTCCATCGAGAGAAAGCCCAAGATCAATAAGTTTATCTGATAATGTTTTAACCACTTTTTCTAACTCTTCCGAGTGATGCATGGACATTGAACTTGCTCTTACACTTTCCAAAGCGGCTTCAATTTCCAGTTCTCTGTTTTGTTCTTCAAGTGCTTTTCTTTTTTGCTCTAGTTCATTAATGGTTTCCTGCAGTAATACTGATAAAGCTTTTTTATCTTTTTCTAAACTATTAATTTTGAAATCTGAACTGGCTAAAGTTTTATCAAAGTTTTTTGCCGTGCTTGATAAATTATTTTTTTCGGATTCAGTTAACCCGCTTGCATTTTCTGCTAAATCAATTAATGATTTTGAAGTTTCATTCATATCAGTTCAGATTTTGATCTTTAATCTCCCTCAACACTACCAACAACAGGTATTGTTATGATATTCATAGTTACCGTTTGGAGATTTGCCCATCTCTCCCTCCATAATTCTATTTATATAGAACTTTATATAAACCAAGTTGTTTTGGATGATAATGATAGGATAACTTAGAATAAATGCCAAATAAATATTGACGCATTTATTTAGTAAAAATTTAGCGATAAATATTATTGCTACTAAGGTTAAGTAAAAGAATTACAAGCCATACTTCCGCTTAACATCTCTGTCCGTTTCCCGTGCCTTAATTGTTTCTCTTTTATCAAATATCTTTTTTCCTTTGCCTAAACCGATCTCTATTTTTGCAAAACCTTTTTCGCTGATAAATATTTTTAGGGGAATGATTGTATAACCTTTCTCTTTAATTTTATTTTCGAGTTTTTTTAATTCTCTTTTCCTTAGCAATAGCTTTCTTTCTTGCATGGGAATATGGTTATTAATATTCCCAAAATTGTATTCAGCAATGTGCAGGCTCTTTACATACAATTCAGCTTTATCAAAAATGCAATAACTATCATTAAAGCTTACTTTACCTGCCCGAATAGATTTTATTTCAGTACCACTTAAAACCATACCGGCAATGTACTTGTCTTCAAAATGATATTCGTAATAAGCTTTGCGATTGCTAAGTTCCATGATGCATAAAAGATGAATAGGAGCAGGAATTAATGACATTATGGAGAAATGATTTTTTAAAATCAAAAAACCACAACAGACAAAATAACACTAATTATTAAACAACATTATAAGTTGTGTCATCTTTTCTTTGAGATGTTTTCTATGAATAATAAGATCCAAAAAGCCATGCTCAAGTATAAATTCGCTGCGTTGAAAACCAGGAGGCAGATCTTTTTTTATTGTCTCTTTAATAACTCTTGGCCCTGCAAAGCCAATTAATGCACCTGGCTCACCCATTATGATATCACCTAACATTGCAAACGAGGCTGTAGTACCCCCAAAAGTAGGATCAGTGCAAAGAGAAAAATACGGAATTTTTGCATCGGATAATTGTGAGAGTTTTCCTGATGTTTTTGCAAGCTGCATGAGTGAAAAAGCGCTTTCCATCATCCGGGCACCACCGCTTTTATTAATGATCATAAAAGGGATTTTATGCTCCATGCAGTAATCACAGCCTCTGGCTATTTTTTCTCCCATTACGCTGCCAAGGCTTCCACCTATAAATTCAAAATCCATACAGGCAACAACGAGGTCATGCTCATTCACTTTGCCATGTGCCACTGTAATGGAATCATGAATATTAGTTTTTGCATAAGTTTCATCAAGCCTTTGCTGATAAGGCTTCAAATCCACAAATCCTAAATGATCTTTGGATTTTATGTTAGCAAAAAGTTCAGTGTATTCATCATTATCAAATAAAATATCGAAATATTCTTCACTTCCAATTCGATGATGATGTTCACATTTTGGGCAGACAAATAAATTTTCTCTTAGATCTGAAACCGTAAGCGTTAATTTACAGGAAGGGCATTTTGTCCATAGACCATCTGGTGCTTCTTTTTTATCCCTTGTTGAAGTAGTAATATTTTTCTTTATCCTTCTAAACCACCGTCGCTTCGTTTCCTCAGCTTCACCATCTTCACCGGCAAGGCTGGCATCAAAATCTTCTTCTTGTTTCATAAAAAATCATTATGTCAATCGTCATTAAGTTTTTAAGAATGCCTCACAAACTCCAATAACGCTATTTAATTTATGCCACAGTAATATCCTTATCTAAATATACATCTTGCGTTGCATTCAATAATGCTATGCCTTCTTTCATTGGTTTCTGAAAGGCTTTTCTTCCCATTATTAAACCCATACCGCCAGCACGTTTATTAATTACGGCAGTTGTTATAGCTTCCTGTAAATCAGTTTCCCCCATGCTTTCTCCTCCGCTGTTTATCAAGCCAATTCTTCCTGCATAACAATTTAATACCTGATATCTGCATAGATCGATAGGGTGGTCGGTCGTTAATTTTTCATACACCAGTTTATTGGTTTTGCCGTGTTTTGTGGCAAGATAACCACCATTGTTTGTAGGTATTTTTTGTTTAATGATATCGGCCTGAATAGTGACACCCAGGTGATTTGCCTGCCCCGTTAAATCCGCACTAGTATGATAATCCACACCATCAACTTTAAAGGCATTATTACGTGTGTAGCACCAAAGAATGGTGCACATACCTAACTCATGCGCTAATTCAAAAGCTTCACTAACTTCTTTTAATTGTTTGGCACTTTCTGCACTTCCCCAGTAGATTGTTGCACCAATGCCCACCGCACCCATGTTCCATGCACTTTTTACAGTACCAAACATCGTTTGGTCAAACTTATTTGGGTAGCTTAAAAATTCATTATGGTTGATCTTTACAATAAAGGGAATTTTATGTGCGTATTTTCTACTCATGATTCCAAGAACACCAAATGTAGAGGCAACACCGTTACAACCACCTTCTACAGCTAATTTAATAATATTTTCAGGATCAAAATAAATGGGATTAGGTGAAAAAGAAGAACCTGCGCTATGCTCTATTCCCTGATCAACAGGAAAGATGGAGCAATGGCCGGTACCTCCTAAACGTCCATTATCCAATAACGTTTGCAGGCTTCGTAAAACCTGGTTACTGCGATTGCTGGTGATCCAATTTTCACTCACATGCTCCGGAGAAGGTAAAGTAATAGTGGACTTGTCAATACCTTTGCATTTGTGATCCAATAAATATTCAGCTTTATCGCCTAACAATTCTATAATTTTTTTTGATGCCATTGTTCAGTTTTAATTTTGTGCAAACGTACTGAATTTTCTAAAAACACTATTCTCAACGGTCAATCTCCAATAAGTTTAAAAATAGTTTTAAAATATTCAGGAGCATGTAATAGTCGGCTTCCATACCAACTGAACATTTCGCCATCAACTAAAAATATTTTTTTCCCCGGTAATAATTTCTGCAATTGATCAACATTTTTTTGTTTGAAAGGGTAGGGCTCTGAGGAGAGTAAAATAAGTTGACAGTTAGCGGTTTTTAATTCTTCTAAACTTATTTCGGGATAACGTGTCTGATTTTCAAATAGATTTTGGAAGCCACTGTGCTTCATCATATCATTTATAAAAGTATCACCACCAATTGTCATGTATGGGTCTTGCCAGATCAAGTAGCAAGTTTGCAGTTCGTAGCCTGCCTGCCGGTCAGGCAGGTTGGTAGGTAGTAGGTGAGAAAAATTTGTTCTAATTCGTGTAATTAGTGTTTTAGCCTCAATGTTTTTATGTGTTAGTTCTCCTACATCTTTTATCATCACGAATGCATCCTCTAAACTATTTACATCAGTTACCCAAACCGTAAATTCCTTTGCCAGTTCTTCTATTTGCTCTTTTACATTTTCTTCTTTGTTGGCAATAATTAAATCAGGGTGTAACTTTTTTATAAGATCAATATTTATATTTTTTGTTCCGCCAACTCTTGTTTTAGTTTTGAACCACTCCTGCGGGTGAACACAAAATTTAGTAATACCTACCACTTCTTTTTCCAATCCAATGCTAGAAAGTAATTCTGTTTGTGAAGGGACTAATGAAATTATTCTTTGAGGAGGATTTATTGAAAATTGAGTTGAAGTGATTATCATTTTCCTAATAATCTGCTATTTCACCAAACTTTGTATAATATCATATTTGGTAACGATGTGATAATTGCCGCTGTCATCTTTACTTAATACAGCGCCGGTTTCTTTCGAAATTAAATTACTTAATCTTTCCACCGGGGTATCAAAGGGAACAAGAGGATATGCTTTTTCCATTACATTTTGTACTTGTTCATTTTTTATTTCCGGGTTGGAT
The DNA here is from genome assembly GCA_037721545.1 of Chitinophagaceae bacterium. Classification (GTDB taxonomy): domain Bacteria; phylum Bacteroidota; class Bacteroidia; order Chitinophagales; family Chitinophagaceae; genus Ginsengibacter. The sequence continues at coordinate 7,735 of JBBJOK010000040.1, read as the reverse complement.
AATATCTTTTTAAATAAACCGCTTTCACTCAATGAGCCAACAATGCCTTCGCCGTTCATGACCGGAACATTTTCAATATCATATTTTTTCATCAGCTCAATAACGTCTGCAACTGTTTGTTTTGGGTCAATGGTTACTAAGCGTTTTGCACCCCGTCCGCTAACCAAATCTTTAAATGTTTTCACCTCTAAAAATCCTCTCTCCATCATCCATTGATCATTATATACTTTGCCAACATAGCGGCTACCATGGTCGCAGAATACTACCACAACCACATCATCTTTTTTGAATTCTTTTTTTAACTGCATAATTCCCTGCAAGGCGCTGCCAGAGCTGTAGCCTACAAATATTCCTTCTTCTTTTGATATTCTCCTGGCCATTATTGCGCCGTCTTTATCATTAACCAATTCAAATTTATCTATCAGGCTCATGTCATAATTGGCTGGCACAAAATCTTCTCCTATACCTTCTGTAATGTATGGATGCACTTCATTCATATCAATCTCACCTGTTTCATGATATTTTTTTAAAAGCGACCCATATACATCCACAGCCCAAATTTTAATTGCAGCATTTTTTTCCTTAAGATATTTTGCCGTACCGGTTATAGTTCCACCAGTTCCTGTAGCAATAATAAGATGAGTGATCTTCCCTTCGGTTTGTTCCCAAATCTCGGGGCCTGTCGTTTCATAATGAGCTTGCCGGTTTGCAAGATTATCATACTGATTCATGTGAAATGAATTGGGTGTTTCTTTTGCCAATCTTGCTGCAACAGAATAATAACTCCTGGGATCTGAAGGCTGTACATTGGTAGGACAAATAATTACTTCAGCACCTACTGCTTTTAGAATATCTGCTTTTTCTTTTGACTGCTTATCTGTAGTAACAAAAATACATTTGTACCCTTTTACACATGCCGCAAGTGCCAATCCCATTCCTGTATTTCCCGATGTACCTTCAATGATAATTCCTCCAGGTTTTAATTTACCTTCTTTTTCTGCAACTTCCACCATCTTTAAAGCCATTCGGTCTTTAATTGAATTGCCAGGGTTAAAGTATTCAACCTTCGCCAAAATTATACAAGGCAAATCTTTGGTTATCTTATTTAATTTAATAAGAGGGGTGTTACCTATAGTATCTAAAATGCTGTTAAGCCACATAAAACATATTTGTGGCAAAGGTAGAGAAACCTTTTAATGACTTTTAAAAATGAGATTATAATGTTCTGTCAACAACTTTAGTTCTATGAACTTCAACTTTTTTCTTTTTACTATGAAACACCATCAACAGCGTGCCTAACAAAGTAAGCCACAAACCTAAACCTGCCGTTTTCAAAATAGTTGACATATCTGCCGAGCCAAAATATTTAACCGGGTCGTTTACTAACACATAAACTAACATACCTGCAGCAACTAAGGCCAAAAGGATGAATACAGTTGTTATAATGCCAGGCCAACCACCTATAAGGCTATGAAGAAGTACCACTAATGCTGCGGCCGGAAATGCGAGCCAAATAAGCACAGTACTTTCAGTTGCAGCTTTATCTTGAACGGTATCAAAAAGAGATTTACCATCCATTGAAAAAAAAGGTAAAAAGAAACCTGCTAAAACCAGGAGTGATCCCCAAAATCCAGCATCTTTATAAAATTCATTAACTGTAGTCCTTTTAATATGATCCCTATTAAGCTCTGCTGAGGATGTTACTACACGCTCAGATCTAACAGGTTGAGTTATTACCGGTTCTGTTCTTATTGGTTCTGTTCTTATTGGTTCTGTTCTGATAGGTTCTCTCCTATTATTGTCATCATTTGTATTAACCAATGTAGGGATAGTAGTTCCGCAAGAAGGGC
>JBBJOK010000040.1:0-5785 GCA_037721545.1 Chitinophagaceae bacterium | reverse complement strand
TTATTGTCATCATTTGTATTAACCAATGTAGGGATAGTAGTTCCGCAAGAAGGGCAGAATTTGCTATCAACAGGTAATTCTTTTCCGCAATTAGAACAATATGTCATGATAGTTTAGTTAAGATATTAAAAATAGAAAAATTAATTATAAACAACTAATAAAATAATTATTTCTTCAAAACTTCCAAAGCTTTTTTTATCGTAGCGTCACCAGCATTGCTTACTTCATAAAAGCCTTCGCTACGCCAAATTTGACGGGCAGTTAATATTTTTATTTGTTTAGACAGTTCTGCTTTTTCTTTAGCGCCAATCTTATTAATATTAATAGAGTCATTTACTGCAAATGCTTTAAAACTATTCCATGTAATATCATCTATTAAATAATTCTTTTCAAATAGCATTGGAGATGTATATGCAGTAAATCTATTTTTGTTGAGAAGGTAGTGCCCATAAACAAATTTATTAATTGTGCCTTTGGTGTAAACTTTTCTAATTTCCGGGTTAAATCCTGAAGTATCAAGCGCCACAAATATATCCGGAGTAATTCCGCCTCCACTGTAAACTACTTTTCCTGACTTTGTTTTAAAGGCTTTCCCGTTTGTATGTTTTATGGAATCAAAATTTAATAATTCTCCACCTTGCATTCGTGCCTGCATCTCTTCCTGGTAAACTTTTATTCCTGCACTGTAGGATTTTTGTATACTGCGCCCAAGGGGAGTATAATATCTTGCTACAGTTAATCGTAAACCGGATCCATCGCTAAGTTCGTATTGCTCCTGCACCAATCCTTTGCCAAAAGTTCTTCTACCAATTATTTCCGCACGATCCCAATCCTGTAAGGCACCTATTACAATTTCGCTTGCAGAAGCTGAACCTTCATTTGCCAATACCACAACTTTTCCTTTTTCAAATATTCCTTCCTTCTCACAACGGTATTCTTTTTTGGATAAATGTGCGCCTTCAGTGTAAGTGATAAGTTTATCCTCACTTAAAAATTCATCAGCTATATTAGTTGCCTGTGTTAAAATGCCACCGCCATTATCCCTGAGATCAAGTATCATACTTTTCATTCCCTGTTTTTGCAACTTTAAAGTCGCATCCATAAACTCTTTGTAAGTAGTTTCAGAAAATTTATTGAGTCGTATATATCCTATGCTATCGGCGATAATGTAAGCCGCATCAACACTATAAAGTGGGATCATATCCCTTACTATTGTAAAAATCTTTTGTTCTATACCCCTAAGAATAGTTATCTGTGCTTTTGTACCACCTTTTCCGCGTAAGTGGCTTTGTATTTTATAAGTTGTAATGTTTACACCCGCCACCACTGAGTCTCCTACTTTTAAAATCTTGTCACCTGGTTGGATACCTTTTTTATCAGCAGGGCCATCTTTAATAACATTTAGTATGTTAATGGTATCGCTAAAAATATTGTATTCAACCCCAATACCTGAAAAACCGCCTTGTAAATCCTCTTTAGCGCTTTGAAGCTGTGAGGCAGGAAGAAAGACAGAATGTGGGTCAAGTTTATTTAATATTGCCTCAATAGCAGCCTCACCTAAAGAATCTGATTCCAATTTGTCTACATATTTATTTTCAATAAGATTTAGTACTTCCTGCACCGGCCTTCGTTTTTCGGTAAAGAAAATACCTGTATCCGGCATATTGGTTTTTATTTTGTATCCCAATATCATTCCTGCTATCATAACCAAACTAAAAAGAACTGGCAGCCAAACCTGGAGTTTTTTGTTCTGCATACTATCTGTAATTAATCTATTTTTATTCTTGAAAAATATCCGTTTTATTGTTGGATAATCTTAAATATTCCGTTTTTTAAGCGATAGGTATGAACCAAAATTTGCTATGGAATTTTCCAAAGATTACCTTTAAGTTTTTACCGGTGATTTTGCAAATTTCATTAAATAAGCTGAGATAAATATGCCACTTATAAAATTGATTGCTGACAGCGGCGCTACAAAAACCGAATGGTGCGTTATAAATGGCAATAAAAAAACCATTTTTATCACCCAGGGTATGAGCCCTTATTTTATTACTGCAGAACAAATGCAGAATATAATAAAGGAAGAATTGCATCCAAAATTAAAACAGAAAATTGATGAGGTACATTATTATGGTACAGGCTGTGCCAACGCAGATAATGCCAAATCAGTAAAACAGGTATTTAAAAATATCTTTCCTGAGGCGAATATTTCCATCGATCATGATTTAATGGCTGCTGCAAAAGCGCTTTGCGGTAAAGAAAAAGGTATTGCATGCATATTGGGTTCAGGCTCAAACTCATGCTATTATGATGGTAGAAAAATTATTAAAAATAGTCCAGGCCTCGGCTTCATTTTGGGTGATGAAGGGAGCGGTGCCTACCTGGGCAAAAAAGTTATTCAATATTATCTCTACAATACTTTTGATGAAGACTTGATGGCAAGATTTGATGCGAGGTTTGTGACAAACAAAACTGAAATATTAAATGCCGTTTATAAAAAGCCATTGCCCAATCGGTACCTGGCGACTTTTGCTATTTTTTTAGCCGAGAACAGGGGGCATTATATGATCGAGAATATTATAGAAGATGGATTAAATGATTTCTTTTTTAATCATGTTTATAAATATAAAGAAAGCTGGACGTTACCTGTACATTTTGTCGGAAGTATTGCATATGGATTTAAAGATGTGTTGATTGAATTGTGTAAGTCATATCAATTACAATTAGGTAAGGTGATAAAAAATCCAATGCAAGGGTTGATTGATTATCATAAACAATAAATAAAAGTATATCATTACAGTATATACTTTATATCATGAAAAATTTATCTTTAAAGTTAGCCGATAATGTTTTTAAGGATACGGAAACTATCCTGACAAAAATTAAAAAACCCAGAAACAGGTATATTAATGATGCGGTTAATTTCTATAACAAATACCATCAACAAAAAATATTAAAGAATTTACTACATAAGGAATCAAGAATGGTTACCAAAAGTTCCATGGAAATTTTACATGAGTTAGAACAATTAGAGGATTGAGAATGCCGACATTAAAAAAATTTGATATCTGGCTAGCCGACCTAAATCCACAATTAGGTACTGAGCCAGGAAAAGTTAGACCAGTTATAATTATCCAATCAGATTATTTAAATAATGTTCATCCTTCTACAATTATTTGTCCCATTACGACAAATGTAAATAGGTCTTCAAAAATTTTAAGAATAAATTTGTCCAAAACTTATTCCGGACTTGCAAAGCCTTCTGATATTCTTGTAGATCATATCAGGTCAATTGATAATAAAAGATTTATAAAAAGACTGGGAGCATTAAGTATTGGTATGCGTAATCAACTTAATTCAAATCTTAAAATAATTTTAGATTTATATCTGTAATAATTATGTCATTTAAAAGAATAACAGAACAAGCATCAGAATACAGGCATTTAGAAAAAATGTCAGTAAAAGAAATTCTCACGAACATCAACACAGAAGATAAAAAAGTTCCTGATGCAATTGAAAAAGCAATGCCACAGATTGAAGCATTGATACAGGTAATATCTGACAAAATGCTGATGGGCGGCCGGTTATTTTATATTGGTGCCGGCACTAGCGGGAGATTGGGTATTGTTGATGCAAGTGAATGCCCGCCTACTTACGGTGTGCCCTATGGATTGGTAATCGGGATAATTGCAGGAGGAGATAAAGCTATAACCAAAGCGGTTGAATTTGCTGAAGATGATACTGAACAGGGGTGGAAAGATCTGCAGGCGTATAAGATTACTGATAAAGATGTTGTTATTGGCATTGCAGCAAGCGGTACAACTCCTTATGTGATCGGAGCATTGGAAAAATGTAAAATACATGGAATTATAACAGGAAGCATTTCATGCAATCCTAATTCACCGGTTAGTGCAGCAGCCGATTATTCTATTGAAGTTGTAGTAGGAGCTGAATTTGTAACAGGAAGCACAAGAATGAAAAGTGGAACCGCACAAAAATTGGTTTTGAATATGATATCGACAACTGTAATGATACAATTAGGAAGGGTAGAAGATAATAAAATGGTGAATATGCAACTGACTAATGACAAGTTAATTGATAGAGGTGTAAAAATGTTGATGGAAAATACCGGGCTTACGGATTATACAATTGCCAAAAAACTTTTGGTGGAGCATGGGAGTGTGAAAAAAGCTTCGGAGAATCTGGCTGCACATTAAGGAGGTCCAAATAAATTTCTTATTAATCAATATTCTAGGTAAATTTAGATATCAAAAAAACCATTAAGCTCAACTATAAAAATTATCTTATGAAACTAAAACTTTTACTTCTATCCTTCATTTTATCATTTTCTTTTTATGCTTTTGCGCAGGAGTCAAACAAGGCGTTTGCAATTACGGGTAATGGCAATGGAGATTTTCAATGGATGAACATAAGGCAAATTGATCTTTCTACCGGGGCAGTTACCAAGCACATTTTTGAGAATGGAAAAACAAAATTTTCTTTTTCAGATGCAATCACAAAAGAACCAGTAAAAAATATCTCCGTCATTGAAGATGCCCCCACCAAATTAAATAATGTTTCCCTTGGTAAGACGAATGATATCCAAATCTCTCCTTCGCCTACCCAATCTCTGGTTGCAGCTGCAGCTTACGATAAAAAACATAACAAATTGTTTTTCTCTCCACTGTACATTAATGAATTACGCTGGTTGGATCTGTCTTCAAATAGTGAAAGCCCTAAATTTTATACCCTTAAAAGTCCGCTGTTAAATGTTGGCAATGCAAAAGATGATGCGAATCATTTTACAAGAATGACTATTGGTGCTGATGGCAATGGATATGCTTTAACAAATGATGGAGGCAATCTGATAAAATTCACGACTGGTAAAAAAGTTACGATTACACGTGTTGGAGCCTTAGGTGATGCTGCCACAAATAAAACTATTTCCGTTCATGATAAATGTCACAGCTGGGGCGGAGACATTATTGCAGATGCTTTCGGCGATTTATATTTATTTACTGCAAGTAAAAATATTTTCAAGATTGACATGGAAACTATGATCGCCAGCCATCTTGGGAGCATAGCAGGTTTAAGTGGTACTTTTACTTTGAACGGTGCAGCTGTTGATAATGATGACAATGTCATAATAAGCAGCGCCAATAGTTTTGAAGGCTTTTTTAAAGTAAACATGAAAGATCTTTCTGCCACAAAGTTGATTACTTCAGGGCAAATATATAATGCTTCAGATCTTGCCAATGGTAATTTACTATTTGAAAGTCAGGCAAGAAAAAATGTAGGTAGTGCCACGCTTGGTCAGCCATCAATAAAAAGAAACCAATTTTTATCAATTTATCCTAACCCGGTTTTTGGCACAGAATTCAAACTTACATTTGGAAACAAAGCAACCGGGGAATATAACATTGCATTGGCGGATGTACAGGGGAAAATTATACAGAACCATAAGGTTTATGTAAAATCTGCCGGGCAGGTTGAAACTATTCAATTAAAAACCAAACCAGCAAATGGGACTTATTTTATTAAAGTATCTAACGCAAGCAGAAAATCTGTTTTTTCTGATAAGTTAGTGATTGAATAATTTATTTAAAAAATAATGATTTAGCCGTTCTATATTGAACGGCTTTTTTTATACTTTTTATTATTTGTTTCTGAATTAAACTTATTGCATTGCTTTAAAGAAATAATAAGTTTGTGGTACAATTAAATAAGCTATTGCAAAACATAGAACCATACGATAACTGGCGCTACCTCTATACATCTGAAGATG
>JBBJOK010000039.1:1644-14591 GCA_037721545.1 Chitinophagaceae bacterium | reverse complement strand
GAGCTGCTATTGATAAAAATATTCAGGTTGATTATATGATTTATCCCGGGCATGAACACAACGTAAGAGGTAAAGACAGGATGCATCTATATCAAAAGGTTACAGATTATTTTATGCAACACCTGTAATAAAATATTTTAATTGTGATGCTTATTTTATTTGATAACAAACTTACTATTCATCTTTTCATCATTGTTATAAATTATTGAGCGTAATGCAGTGGCAAAAGTGTAGTATAGCTTTTGAAGATGAACCTGCACAAATAATTTAGTCAATAAGCTTCCAAATTTGGAAAAAGTATTTTATCTTTCATAGTCATTATTTTTTCCAATTATAAAACATCCAAACCCATCAATTATGAAAAGGATAAACCTTGTTATACTAGCTCTTTTTACACTCTTTATTGGCTGTAAAAAAAATTCATCTACAGAGGTACAGGTTACTGATGAAGTTCAGGCCATTTCTAAAAGATCTTGTGCCGCAGATGAAGTATTAAAGGAGCAATTAATAGCTGATCCATCTTTAAGAATTCGTATGGATCAAATTGAAACTTTTACAAAAAAGGTTATAACATTAGGAGAATTAAGCCGGCTGGTTAATGGAGTTATTGAAATACCCGTAGTAGTTAACGTGTTATATAATACTGCTTCTGAAAATATTTCGGATGAACAGATACAATCTCAAATAGATGTATTGAATGCTGATTTTAATAATACAAATAACGACTTACGAAAAGTGCCAGCTTTGTTTTCATCAGTTGTTGGAAAAGTAGGAGTAAGATTCGTTTTGGAGAATGTAATTCGTAAATTTACTGATAATGTAAGCTGGGGTGCAAATGATGCAATGAAAAAAGGTAACAAAGGTGGAATTGACCCCACTGATCCCGCCCGCAATTTAAATATGTGGGTTTGTAATTTAGGACAAGGGCTTCTTGGATATGCTCAATTCCCCGGTGGTAAGGCTGCTACAGATGGAGTAGTAGTTTTGTATTCAGCTTTTGGAAGCCGCTCATTATATCGTCGTGGTACTTATATCCCCGATTATGATTTGGGAAGAACTGCAAGCCATGAAGTAGGGCACTGGATGAATCTTCGCCACATATGGGGAGATGATGGCGGTGCCTGCACAGGTTCTGATTTGGTTGATGATACTCCAAACCAGGGAGGTTACAATTTTGGATGCCCTACATTCCCTCAGGTTAGTTGCAACAATAATGGTGATATGTCAATGAATTATATGGATTATACTGACGATGCATGTATGTACATGTTCACTAATGGTCAGTCGCAAAGAATGCTGGCTGTTTTTGCAACCGGAGGCCCCAGAGCTGCTATAGGCCAATAATTAATTTTTTAGTTTGTGAAAGCCTCCGGTTAATCGGGGGCTTTTTAAATGGCCTAATGGGTTAATTATTATAAATGGCAGGTATATTGGAGATAAGCTTTTTTAATTTTTAACTGCTGATGAGTTTTACGATTCATTCATTAATTCCTTGTTTACATATACCCCGGCCTTTGCACCTTCAGCAGCAGCCACTACCACAAAGTGTACATCTTTTGAGGCATCGCCTACAACGTATAACCCTTTTATATTTGTTTGTTGAGATTTATCTGTTAATGCAAGGCTGTCTTTGCCCAATGTGCACCCAAGACTTCCCACAAGATCACATTGCACTTCATATCCATTAGAAAAAAACAAAGCATCCGCAGCATGCTTGTCTCCATTTTCTAAAATTATATTTTTTAATTTTCTATTCTTACTTTCAAATGATTGAATAGGAGTAGTTATTACCTGGATATTTTTCTTCCTTAAAATATTTTTTTCCTCCTGTCGCATGTATTTTTTCCCATCAGTAAATAATGTGATAGAGTTGCTCCATAAGGTTAATGTGGTTGCCAATTCAACGCCGCCTGTGGCTTTAGAGTATACAGCTAATCTTTTATTTGTTGCTTCCCACCCATCACAATACGGGCAATGGAACATTGATGTACCATATAAAACTTTAGCGCCCAATACTTCAGGCAATTTATCCTTTAAGCCGGTAGCCAGTATTAATTTTTTTGAATGATAAATTCTTCTATCAGCATCAGTAACTGTAAAATGACTTTTACTTTTTTTTGTGGCTTTGGTTACAGCAACATACTTTATTTTAACTCCATATTTTTTTATTTCTTTTCTTGCAATGTTTAAAAACCCAACAGGCTTTATGCCATCCCGGGTAAGGTAATTATGCATCCCATGGGATTGTAAATTTCTTTGCTTACCATGATCAAATAATAAAACTTTTCTTCTACATCTCCCTAATACTACAGCAGCATTTAACCCCGAGGGGCCGCCACCAATTATAATTACATCATATAATTCCATTGTTAATGATTTATCTGAGTACTGTAAAAGTATAAATAGATAATTGTATGTTCATCTTTTTGCAATTTATAATATACCATGTTTGGGTTATAAGTTTTTCTCTATCTTTAATTCTTTACCAAACTGTTTTGCTTATGTCAGTGTTAACTGTCGAAAACCTTTATAAAAATTATGGCTCGGTGCAGGCGCTCAAGAACGTAAGCTTCAGCGTACCCCCAGGATCAGTCTTTGGTATATTAGGCCCCAATGGAAGCGGCAAAACAACCTTACTCGGTATTGTAATGGATGTACTTAAGGCCACAAAAGGAAATATTCGCCTCTTTGATAAAGAGCCAAATGCGGATCAAAGGAAGCAAATTGGTACTTTATTGGAAACACCTAATTTTTACCATTATCTCTCAGCACAAAGAAATCTTGAGATTGCTGCAGCAATAAAAGGCCAGGATGAATCAGACATTCCCAGGGTTTTGGAAATGGTTAATCTTACCCAGCGAAAAGATTCCAAGTTCAGTACATATTCTCTTGGTATGAAGCAGCGGCTTGCAATTGCTTCGTGCCTTTTGGGTGACCCTCACGTAATGGTTTTTGATGAGCCTACAAATGGTTTAGACCCGGTAGGCATTGCAGAAATAAGAGAACTGATAAAAAAATTATATCACCAGGGTAAAACCATTATCATGGCAAGCCACCTGTTGGATGAAGTTGAAAAAGTTTGTACCCATGTGGCCATTTTAAAGAAAGGAGTATTAATAACTTCCGGAGATGTTAATGAAATATTGGCTAATGAGGATATTGTAGAAATAAATTCAGATGATAACGAAAAATTATTGATGATATTAAAATCATTAAATAATTATACAAAAGTAAAAGAAGCTAAAAACTGCGTGCAGTTATATTATCCTGTTAGCACCGCAAAGCTTGGCGAGATTAACAAACATTGCTTCAATAACGGGATTGTTTTAAATCATCTTCAGCTAAAGAAGAAAAGCCTGGAAGATAAATTTTTTGAATTAACTAATAATTGACCATTATGATGCACTTATTAAGAATTGAATGGCTGAAAATTAAAGGGTATAAAACTTTCTGGGTTCTTGCCACCTTATTTTTGGTGAGCATTTTAGGGGTTAATTATTTTGCTTATAATATTAAGCAAGGTATAAGCCAGGGTAGTAATGGTACTGTAAATAGTTTTCTTGGCAGCCCCTTTAGTTTTCCGAATGTTTGGCATACAGTAACTTATTTTTCCAGTTTTTTATTGTTTATTCCGGGGTTGATGATCATCACTTCTATTACAAATGAGTATACCTACAAAACGCATCGGCAAAATATTATTGATGGTTGGAGCAGGCAGCAATTCATCCATGTAAAAATTGCTTTGATTATCATCATAGCAGTCCTCTCAGCTATATTCGTTTTTTTAACAGCAATCTTTTACGGATTACTTTCAGGAAGTGATTTTAGTTTTGAAAAGGTAGAATTTATCGGCTATTATTTTATTCAGGCGTTATCTTACTGCCTGTTAGCGCTATTGCTTAGCGTATTAATTAAACGCTCCGGGCTTTCTATCGGTCTTTTCTTTTTATATTCTTTTATAATTGAGAACTTTTTGGGGGCCATTTTAAATAATACAGGGGGAAACAAAGGTCTTAATGGCCCTGGCGATTATCTTCCATTGAACAGTGTAGATAATTTAATCCCTTTTCCTTTTTTTAAAGGACTTGTGCCCGGTACCCAACCATCTATTTATGTATTATTTGCCCTGAGTGCAGTTTTTTTATTTTTATATTACTATATCTCCGTACGAAAATTCAAGACGCAGGATCTATAACACTTTTTATCAATTTTTTAGAACTGTAAGTTCTTTTAATGCCGCATCAATAGAGGGATATAAAAAAGTAAATCCTGCTGCTTTTATTTTTTCGCAACTTACAGTTGTGCTTTTCAAGATCTCTATGCTTTTTTCCCCCAATATTATTTTTAATAAAAACTTTGGTAAATGAGCAGGGATATAAAATTGCCCTCTAACTAAGTTTGCCATTTTCAAAATAAGATTTTTGTTATCAACCGGAAAGGGTGCTACCGCATTATAACTTCCTGATAATTTTTCATTTTCTATCGCATAAATGTACATTCTACAAAGGTCATCCATGTGTATCCAGCTAATAACTTGTTTGCCACTCCCTAAAATGCCTGCAATTCCAAATCGTAATGGCTTTTTAAATTCGGCATAAGCACCCCCTTCATTACTTAGCGCTATACCGGTTCTTAATTTAACCAATCGCTTATCAAGTTGGGTAATGGGCTCAATACTTTGTTCCCACAACCTGCACGTTTCTCCTAAAAATTTTTTGTCAGCATTATCAATCTCCACAAATTTATATGTATCCTTTTCTATGTTACTTTTTGCTGCAGGCGTTGGGGGCATATTAGTAACGGTATCTTCTCCATACCATCCAATTGCTGAAGCTGAAATAACTGCCTTTACATTGTTAGGATTTTCCTTTAAAGCGGTTATCAAAAGTTCGCTGCTTTTTGTTCTGCTTTCAAGTATTTCCTGTTTATATTTTGTTGTCCATTTTTTGTCCATAACACCTGCGCCGGCAAGATTTATAATATAATCCGTTCTTGATATAGCGTCTACATCTAATTCTTGTTGATCAATATTCCATTTTGCATAAGTAATCATCTTGTTATCAGAAACTTTTTGCGGTTTTCTGCTGACAATAATAACGTTGTAACCTTTGGCAGTTAAATGCCTTGTTAAATTCTTTCCAATAAGTCCGGTTCCACCTGTAATAAGCACTGTAGGCATTATAGTTATTGTAATTTTAGTAATAGCAATTTCTGAATAATCAGTAAATTTAATCTTTATAAAAGCGTATGAAATTTAGAAAGTTTTCTTTTTTAATAATGTTGTTTATTCCGCTATTCACTATAAGCCAGCGTATAAGTTATTCAACACCTGAAAGTGATGATGGAAAAGCGCTGGATTTTGAAATTATTGGTAAAGTAAGTGGTAATTTTTTGGTGTATAAAAACGTTCGTAATCGTTATGCTGTAAGTGTATACGATAACGATATGAGTTTGAAAGAAAGGGTTTCGTTGGATTTTATGCCGGATAAAATATTGAATGCCGAGTTTATTGCTTACCCCGATTTTTCTTATATAATTTATCAACATCAAAAGAGAAATATCGTGTATTGTATGGCCGCAAAAATTGATGCCAATGCAAAAGTGTTGGGCACCCCCATACAATTAGATACTACCCAGCTTAGCATTTTTGCAGATAATAAGATCTATAATATGGTGAATAGTGAGGACAAACAAAAGATCATGATCTTTAAAGTTCAGAAGAAAAACGACAATTTTAATTTTAAAACCCTTCTTTTTACTTCAGACTTACAATTGCTGCATACTTCGAGAAAGCAAATGCCTTATGATGACCGCAAAGATATTTTCAGCGATTTTTTAGTAGACAATGAGGGCAATTTTTTATTTGCAAAAACTATAAAAGGGGGCAACAGGGAATTGATTTCAAAATTATTTTTATATACAAAATCTCCCACCTCAGATGATTTTTCTGAAAATGAGCTGTCTTTCAATAAAAGATATTTGGATGAGGTAACATTAAAAGTGGATAATATTAATAAGCGCTATCTTTTAAATTCTTTTTATTACAATGAAAAGCGTGGCAATATTGATGGATTATATACAGCTATATGGGATAAACAAGCTGATAAATTATTTGTGCAAAACATGGTAGCTTTCAGCGATACTTTAAAGAGGGAAGCCAAACTTAATGGGGCTATTAGATTTGCATTTAATGATTTTTTTATCCGCAATATTATTCTAAAAAAGGATGGAGGCTTTATTTTGTCGGCTGAAGATTTTAGTTCCCAATCCCGATCTAATCAATGGAACCGGATGGATTATTTATATAATTCTCCTTTTTCATCATATGATTATTACCTGTACTCCCGATCTTCTTATTGGTATTACTATCGTCCCAGGAATAATTTTAATTCTTCATCCAGGTATTATTACAATAACATCGTAATTATGAATGTAGATAAAGAAGGAAAACTTGTATGGTCTAATGTTATTCCTAAAGAGCAATATGATGATGGAGATGATAATTTCCTATCGTATCAAATACTGAATGCCGGTGGCGAACTTCACTTTTTATTTAATGAGCTCGAACGAAAAAACCTTCTTATTTCTGATCAGAGTATTAGTGCCGATGGCAAATTAACCAGAAATCCTACGTTAAAAAGCCTCGATAAAGGTTATCAATTTATGCCAAAGTTTGCTAAACAGGTAAGCGCAAAACAAATCATTGTGCCATGTACCTACAGGAACTATATTTGCTTTGCAAAAATTGATTATTAATCATCTTCATAAGTTTAAAGGCTTTCAAAGTTGTATGGATAAGCCTTAAACTTTTTTGAACCTGTTAAACCTTTCAACTCTGTAAAGTGGTAGGCATTTTTAAAGCCAATAATCCTTTTAATACTTTTCTATTATTTATTTACGGATTGCTTTTAAAGCTTGCCTGGTTTATACATCCCCAAATTCCGGTTGCACAACAAACAGATGGCTTTTTATTTAGAAAACTCCTTGACATATTGGGGAACATAGGTTTAAGTTTTTCCTTGATCTATCCTCTCATAACTTATTTTTTATTATTTATCCAGGCAATTACTTTTAATAAATTAATTAACGAACCAAAAATGATGCAGCGGGTAAATTACCTGCCTGCTATGAGTTATTTATTGATAACATCCATGTTTACCGAATGGAATGTATTAACTGCCCCGCTGGTGATAAATACATTTTTAATTTGGGTTTGGGCAAGCATGAGTACTTTATATAATAATACAAAGCCAAAGTCTACGTTATATAATATGGGTTTGTTAATAGGAGTTTGTTCATTATTCTATTTTCCTTCCCTGGCATTTATTATCTTAATTTTATTTGCATTGTTGGTTTCTCGCCCGTTTATAGTGGCAGAGTGGGTCATTTCTTTTTTAGGAGTATTGACTCCTTATTATTTTTTGCTTTCCTATCTTTTTTTAACCGATAATTTAGTGGGTTACAAACTACCGCGATTTAAGCTCGGTTATCCTGTTTTTCACCTGGACATTTGGGGATTGGCAGGTATCTGTTTAATAATTGTTACGTTTTTATTAGGCATGTATTTTATGCAGGCTAATCTTAAAAAATTGCTGGTGCAAATTCGCAGTAGATGGAGCCTGATTTTATTATATTTTGTAATTGCCCTGCTGGTGCCATTTTTTAGTGCATCTCATATATTTGAGTATTGGATACTAACAGCTATCCCTTTAGCTGGATATACAGCATGTGCTTTTATTTACCCCGTTAAAAGATGGGTCCCGGTATTATTGCATGGTTTGATGGTTGTAATTGTTGTAGTGGTGAGTTTAAAAAAATCCGGGTCTGTTTTTCTTTTATAAAAAAATATCCAAAAACAATAAATGTTATGAAATTGCAAGGTTCTCCTTGTACTTTTGCATAGAAAATAAACAGAAACTAAGTACAATGAAATTTGGAGTAGTTAATTTCCCCGGTTCAAATTGTGAAAAAGATATTGTTTATGCCTTAAGAAGTGATTTGGATCAGGAAGTTATTGAGCTATGGCATAAGGATAGAGATTTATCTAAATTCTCACAAGAGGATTGTATAATACTACCAGGTGGTTTTAGTTATGGTGATTATTTACGTTGCGGTGCCATAGCAAAGTTTAGTCCTATGATGCAAAGTGTAATTGAATTTGCAAACCAGGGCGGTAAAGTGCTGGGTATTTGCAATGGCTTTCAGATATTATGTGAAAGCGGCCTGCTTCCCGGAGTTCTATTGCGCAATGCCAACATGCAATTTGTTTGTAAAAATGTTTTTATTAAAAATTCAGAAGGTGTAGTGGCAAAAATTCCGATAGCACATGGTGAGGGCAGGTATTTTGCTGATGAAGCAACTTTGCAGAATCTCACTGCACAAAAACAAATTTTATATCGCTATTGTGATGATAAAGGAAACGTGGGTGAAAATTTTAATCCCAATGGCTCTATGGAGAACATTGCAGGCATTTGTAATCAAAATAGAAATGTGTTTGGAATGATGCCACACCCTGAAAGAGCCTGTAATACTACATTAGGTAATTTAGATGGGAAAAAGGTTTTTCAGGAAATGTTCTCAATAAATTAAGTTAAGTTACTCCTAATAGTTTTTACCGCGAAGGCCAAATGAGGATTGTTATCGTATTTTTGTTAAAAGAAATTCAATGAAAAAATTAATTTTTACATTATTTGCTTTAGTAACGATTATTGGTTCTTATGCGCAAATTTTAAACCCAGTTACATTTAATTATTCTGTTGTAAAAAAAGGAACTAACATGTATGAAGTACATGTAAAAGCCATGTTACAACCTAAATGGCATATCTATTCTGTAAAAAATCCTGATGGCGGCGCCATTGCTACTGCATTAAAGATTATTGATGGCAAAGTTGTAGGTGCAGTTAAAGAAAAAGGCAAGTTGAAAACTTCATTTGAAAAAGAGTTTAACGTTAATCAAAAATATTTTGAAAGTTCGGTTGAGTTTGTTCAGCTCGTTAAAACCAAGCCTAGTACCAATAAAATTTCCGGCTCAATTAATTATATGGTTTGTAACGATAAGCAATGCCTTCCCCCAAAAGAGGTTGAGTTTAAAATTAAAATATAAAGGATTACCTGTTTAATAATCTTATAGGATAGCAAATTGTTATCCTATTTTTTTTATCTTGCCTTGTATGAAGAGATTGAAATATTTTCTGTCTGTTTTTTTTTGTATTACCGCTGTAATCGTTTTTGCACAAACAGAAACACCAGAACAAATTAAAGCTCCCAGATCTTTAATGGCTACTTTTCTTGATGGATTGCGTTGGGGATTTATTTCTGTACTTCAACCATGCCTTTATGCAATGTTTCCGGTAACGGTTTCTTTTTTTTTAAAGAGGAGCAACACCCGGGCTCACGGTATAAAAAATGCAACACTCTATTCTTTTTCAATTATTGCAATATTTACAATACTTGGCTTGCTGCTTACCATTGTATTTGGCAGAGACACGTTATACCAGATTTCCAGCAGCGCAATCTTTAATATTTTTGTTTTCCTTTTATTTGTTCTCTTTGGAATTTCTTTTCTCGGAGCATTTGAAATCACCTTACCTGCATCATGGACAAATAAAATAGATTCCAAAGCCCATGTCAGCAGTTTTTCGGGTATTTTTTTTATGGCCCTTACTTTAGTGCTGGTGTCTTTTAGTTGCACTGCTCCATTTATTGGTAATTTATTGGTAGATGTAAGTCAGCAAAAAGAAAGGCTGGGCCCGGTGATTGGTTTTCTAGGTTTCTCTATTGCTATTGCCTTGCCATTTGCATTCTTTGCTTTTTTTCCGGGCATGCTCAATAAAATTGCAAAATCAGGTGGATGGCTCAATACATTAAAAGTTTCTTTTGGTTTTATTGAACTGGCCATGGCGTTGAAGTTTTTATCTAATGCTGATCTGGTATATCATTGGGGCCTTCTGGATAGGGAAGTTTATCTTTCTTTATGGATCATTCTTTTTGGTTTACTCGGCATTTATCTTTTAGGGAAATTAAAATTTAAACATGATGATCATTTACCATTAAATGATTACGGACTACCATACCTCTCAGTTACAAGAATACTTTTTGCTATTGGCGCACTTGCCTTTACGGTTTATATGATCCCCGGATTGTGGGGTGCCCCATTAAATGGAATAAGTGGCTGGTTGCCGGAAAACAAAACACAGGATTTTAACCTGGAAAAACTTATAAGAAATAATAAGATCTCAGGCAGTGATTCAATTCAAAATAATAATTCCACCGAATTAATTATTAAGCCAAAAAAATATACGGATATTTTAGGATCGGAAATTCCAGGTGTTGAAACATTTTTTGATTTTGATGAAGCTGTAGCTGCTGCCAGGCAAATGAAGCGGCCAATCATGATAGACTTTACGGGTCATAGTTGTGCCAATTGCCGTAAAATGGAAAGCGAGGTTTTATCAAAGCTGGAAGTGAGCGATCAGCTTCATAAATATTTTATAGTAGCATCATTGTATGTTGATGAAAAAAGAGAGTTGCCGGAAAATGAAAAATACATATCAAAATTTGATGGTTCTAAAATAAAAAATGTCGGCGCCAAAAATCTTGATTTTGAGGCAACTATTGCCAACTCCAATGCACAACCATTATATATTTTTACTGACCAGGAAGGTAAGGTGATTAAAAATGCAGGAGGCTACGAACCTGATGTGGACCGGTTTGTAAAAATTCTAAATGAGGTGAAGGCGGAGAATAAAAAGAGGTTCCCATAAAAAATCCTTCCATTTTAGAAAGGATTTGAATTAAATAAATAACAAAATATTTATAAAGCAATTTGCTTTTCAACCATCATCCTTCTTAAGTTAATAAGCCCATAACGCATGCGGCCTAAGGCTGTATTGATACTGCAATTGGTTAGTGTGGAAATCTCTTTAAAACTGAGATCTGCATAATGTCTCATAATAATTACTTCCCGTTGATCTTCCGGTAGTAGCTCCAGCATTTTTCTTACTCTGTCATAGCTTTGCATTTGCATCATCTTATGGTCTGCGCCTGCCTCGGAAAAATTGATTCCATCAAAAATATCATGGTCATCGCTTGTTTTAATTGATGGAGTGCGTTTTACTTTTCTAAAATGATCCACACATAAATTATGTGCAATTCTCATTGCCCACGGTAAAAATTTACCTTCATCGGTGTATTTTCCTGTTTTTAAGGTGTCTATAATCCTGATAAAAGCATCCTGAAAAATATCTTCAGCCAGGTACTTATCTCTTACCAATAAAAAGATAGTTGTATAAATTTTGTCTTTATACCGTAGTACAAGTGTAGAAAGGCATTCAGCATTCCCATCAAGATATAAATGAATAAGTTGCTGGTCGGTAAGTCTGCTGTAGGAAGTCAAGGATTTCATAACACACGGTTTAAGGATGTTGGATAATTAAAAGTCTTTCAAAAAATTACAAAGAAGAGTTAAGCTATTAAGAAAGAATGAATAGTTTTTCGTCTTTTCTAAGATTTGGTAGTGTTAAATTATACAAAAATTTGATATTAGCAATTTTTTTTTCATTTTTTTTTAACTATCTACTACCAAATAGAAATCTTTCGACATCAAATAGATATGAGAATATAAAAATTATTAATTGGAAGTACCTTTGTAAAAGCAATGAGTACAGCAAAAGTATCCCGTAAAAAAATTTCCCCGATAAAAGAGAATCACAGCACAAATGGTATCCTTATAAAAGGTGCCCGTATGCACAATCTTAAAAATGTTACGGTCGAAATTCCCCGTAATAAATTGATTGTTGTAACAGGTGTTTCGGGTTCAGGTAAATCGTCACTAACGATAGATACATTATTTGCTGAAGGCCAAAGAAGGTATGCAGAAAGCCTGAGTTCCTATGCACGGCAATTTATGGCCAGAATGAATAAGCCTGACGTGGATTATATAAAAGGCCTGTGCCCCGCAATTGCTATTGAGCAAAAAGTTACCACCCGTACACCACGATCAACAGTGGGTAGCATGACGGAAATTTATGATTACCTCAGATTATTATTTGCAAGAATTGGCAAAACCATTTCACCTGTATCAGGGAGGGAAGTAAAAAAAGACGACGTAAAAGATGTTGTTGAGGCAATTAAAAATTTAAAAGAAGGCGATAAGGTATTATTGTTAGTGCTTTTTAAACAACATCATAAAAGAGATGTAAAAGAAGAATTACATATTTTAATGCAAAAAGGTTTTTCAAGAATCTATGCTGATAAACAAATCCTGAGGATTGAAGATATTCAGGAAACCAAAGATTACACTTCTTACTTCCAACATCGTACAGCTTATGTTTTAATTGACAGATTATTGATAAAATCTTTTGATGAAGATGACATACATCGTATTTCTGATTCAGTTAATACGGCTTTTTATGAAGGTGAGGGGGAAGTTATTTTAGAAATTAATGGTGATAAAACTTTGCAATTTTCTAATAAATTTGAATTAGACGGATTAAAGTTTGAAGAGCCTGTAGCCAATT
Organism: Chitinophagaceae bacterium; assembly: GCA_037721545.1. Lineage (GTDB taxonomy): Bacteria > Bacteroidota > Bacteroidia > Chitinophagales > Chitinophagaceae > Ginsengibacter. The sequence continues at coordinate 2,073 of JBBJOK010000039.1, read as the reverse complement.
TATTTTCATTTAATAACCCTTATGGTGCCTGCCCTACCTGTGGCGGCTTTTCGCAGGTATTGGGTATTGATCCTGATTTGGTGATCCCTGATAAAAGATTAAGTGTTTATGAAAATGCAGTGGCTCCCTGGCGAGGCGAAAAATTAGGCTTATGGAAAGAAGCATTGATCCGGGCCGCTAAGCGGTTTGATTTTCCTGTTCATAAACCCATCCTAGATCTTACCACTGCCGAGTATAATTTATTGTGGTCAGGCAATGATCACTTTGGGGGGCTGAATGATTTTTTTAAAGAGATTGAACAAAATTTATACAAAGTTCAGTACCGTGTATTATTGAGCCGCTATCGTGGCAGAACTATTTGCCCTGAATGTAATGGGTACAGGTTACGCAAAGAGGCCTTATATGTTCAGGTGGGCCATCAGAATGTAG
>JBBJOK010000039.1:0-1544 GCA_037721545.1 Chitinophagaceae bacterium | reverse complement strand
GGGTACAGGTTACGCAAAGAGGCCTTATATGTTCAGGTGGGCCATCAGAATGTAGGCGCTTTGTGTGAGATGCCGATTAAAGATCTGCAAAAATGGTTTACAGAGATTGAATTAAATCAATATGATAATACGGTTGGGAAAAGAATTCTAATTGAGATCAATAACCGCATTAGAACATTGATGGATGTTGGCCTTGGCTATCTTACTTTAAACAGATTAGCGAATTCTTTAAGTGGCGGAGAAAGCCAACGGATACAGCTTACAAGAAGTTTGGGAAGCAATCTTACCAACTCATTATATATTTTGGATGAGCCATCAATTGGTTTGCATTCGAGAGATACGGAAAGATTAATTGTTGTTTTGAAGGAGCTCAGAGATCTTGGAAATACTGTTGTGGTAGTTGAGCATGATGAAATGATGATGAGAGAAGCTGATCACATTATTGATATGGGGCCACTGGCAAGTCATCTTGGTGGAGAAGTAGTCGCTGAAGGAAACTACGATGAGCTCATTGCAAATAAAAATAGCCTAACGGGAAAATATTTAAAAGGAGAATTAAAAGTAGAGCCTCCCAAAGTTATTCGTAAATGGAATCGCTCAATTTCTGTGCAGGGTGCAAAACAAAATAACCTGCAGGATATCAATATTATTATTCCGTTGAATGTTTTATGTGTTATAAGCGGCGTAAGTGGCAGCGGAAAAACAACATTGGTGAAACAAATTTTATATCCGGCATTAAAAAAAATTAAAGGCGAATTTGCAGATAAAGTAGGCTTGCACAGAGGTATTGAGGGTGATATTGATTACATCACCCAAATTGAAATGATTGATCAAAACCCAATCGGTAAATCATCACGAAGCAACCCGGTTACTTATATAAAAGCTTATGACGAAATAAGAGACTTGTATGCCAAACAGCCATTAAGTAAGATGAGGGGCTTTTTGCCAAAGCATTTTTCGTTCAACGTAGAAGGGGGAAGGTGTGATGCCTGCAAGGGAGAAGGAGAGCAGGTTGTTGAAATGCAGTTTTTGGCTGATGTGCATTTGTTATGTGAAGTTTGCGGTGGTAAAAAATTTAAAGAAGAAGTTTTAGATGTTACTTATAAAGAAAAAAATATTTATGATATTTTGGAGTTGAGTGTTGATGAAGCGATTGAATTTTTTGCCTCTTCTTCCACCACCGGGCGGGTTAAGGAGGGGGCTTCTGATGTTTCAAAAAAAATAAAGCCATTGAGTGATGTTGGCTTAGGTTATATAAAACTGGGACAATCATCGGATACACTTTCTGGTGGAGAAGCGCAGAGAGTTAAGCTTGCATCTTTTTTAGGAAAAGGAAAATCGCAAAATCATGTGCTGTTCATTTTTGATGAGCCAACCACAGGTCTTCATTTTAATGATATAAAAAAACTGCTCACTTCTTTTAATGCATTAATTGAACAAGGGCATTCTATTTTAGTGATTGAACATAACACAGATGTTATAAAATCTGCTGACTGGGTTATTGATCTTGGTCCTGAAGCAGGCGATGGAGGCGGAAACCTTGT
>JBBJOK010000038.1:0-14627 GCA_037721545.1 Chitinophagaceae bacterium | reverse complement strand
CTTCCTCAATCCGGTATCAAAAGCTGATTCAATATTTTTTACAGGGTTTGCTCATCCTGGGGCCGGTAAGTATTACCGTATATGTTATTTATGCTGTGTTTGATAAAATTGACAATATTCTTCGTCCAGTTATCCATTTTCCGGGCATTGGGTTTATAATTATAATAAGTTTTATAATACTCGTAGGTTATTTAAGCTCATTTTTTATGATGAGCAGAATTTTATCGGTTATTGATAAAGTGCTGGAGAAAACACCAGGTATTAAACTTTTTTATTCTTTTATAAAAGATTTTTTTGAAGCATTCGCAGGAAGCAAAAAGAAGTTTACAAATAGTGTGCTTGCCAATGTGGAAAATAATAATGTTTGGCGTGTAGGTTTTATTACACAACAGGATATGAGTAGATTCCAACTACCTGATTTTGTTGCAGTGTATGTCCCGATGTCTTATTCTGTTGCCGGCAATGTTTATATTGTTCCTAAAGAAAGAGTAAGAGCAATCACAAATATTAGCCCGGCACAAACCATGAAATTTGCGATGAGCGGGGGTGTTACCGAAATGGTGGAAGAACAACGATCTGTTAATGACTAATTTTATTGTCTTGAAGAAAATATTATTTATTTTATTGCTTCTTGCTGTTAATTCCAAAAGCTATTGCTGGGGCTTTTTTGCTCATAAAAAGATAAATTCTTACGCTGTTTTTTTATTGCCTCCGCAAATGCTGGTATTGTATAAAACCAATATTGATTTTATTGCTGCTCATGCTGTGGATCCGGACATGAGGCGAAATGTAATTGTGGAGGAGGCACCCAGGCATTATATTGATATTGATAATTATGGACCATACCCTTATCCCGAACTTCCAAGAAGATGGGTGGATGCGTTAGAAAAATATGGTGAAGACACATTGTTGAAAAATGGTATTGTTCCCTGGTATATACAAACGGTATTGTATAAATTAACAGAGGGTTTTAAGGCAAAAAATTTTATCGCCATAATGAAAAACAGCGCTGATATTGGTCATTACATTGCAGATGCCCATGTTCCCCTGCATACAAGCAGTAATCATAATGGCCAACATACTAATCAAAAAGGAATACATGGTTTTTGGGAAAGCCGTGTGCCTGAATTGTTAGCGGAAAAAGAGTTTGATTTTTTTATAGGCAAAGCCCAATACATAAAAAATCCGGGCGAATTTATTTGGGCAAGAATTTTGGAAAGCGCTAAAGCTGCAGATTCTGTTTTACTTTTTGAAAAAGAGTTGTCTAACCAATTTCCTACTGATAAAAAATATGCCTTTGAAAAAAGGAATAATCTAGTGATTAGGCAATATTCCGCAGCTTTTACCATTGCTTACAATAAAAAATTAGATGGCATGGTTGAACGAAGGATGCGCCTTTCAATTTACTCAATCGCTTCTTTTTGGTACACGGCATGGGTAAATGCCGGCCAACCAGATTTAACCGACCTTGCCAAACAAAAATTTTCAGAATCAGAATTGAAAGAATTTGAAAAGTTGAATGAAACATGGAAGGATGGTAAAGTGAAAGGGCGAGAGCATGAACCCCCAACCCCCTAAAGGGGGCTTTAATTTCCTACATTTGCGGCAAAATAAAATAAATGAACAATGATAATTCCCCCTTCAGGGGGTCAGGGGGTGTGATTCACAATTTTAATGCAGGCCCATCTATTTTACCTAAGGAGGTTTTTGCTGAGTCTTCGCAGGCAGTTTTAAATTATAATGATACGGGTTTATCAATATTGGAAATGGGACATCGTACTCCTCTTTTTCAAAGTATTATGGATGAGGCAAAGGGTTTAGTAAAGGAACTGATGCAATTGGATGATGACCATGAAGTGCTTTTTTTACATGGCGGTGCATCAACCCAGTTTATGCAGGTTCCAATGAATTTGTTGAATGAAAAAGAAACAGCGGCAATTGCGGATACGGGAATTTGGTCGTCCAAAGCCATTAAAGAAACTAAACTTTTTGGAAAAGTTGATATTGTTTGCAGTTCAAAAGAAGCGGGTTACACCTTCATTCCTAAAGATTTTGCCGTACCCAACGATGCTAAATATTTTCACATTACTACTAACAATACTATTTATGGAACACAATGGCAAAAGATACCAAGTGTAAGTATACCTATGGTTGCGGATATGAGTAGCGATATTTTAAGCAGGCAAATAAATTTTAACTCATTCGATCTTATTTATGCCGGAGCTCAAAAAAATATGGGTGCTGCAGGAGTAAATTTAGTTGTAGTTAATAAAAATATCTTAGGTAAGGTAAAGCGGGTTATCCCAACCATTATGGATTACCGTAATCATATACAAGAAGGCAGTATGCTTAATACCCCACCTGTTTTTGCAGTATACGTTTCAATGCTCACGCTGCGTTGGTTAAAAAATTTGGGAGGAGTTTCTGCAATCGAAAAATTAAATAATGAAAAAGCTGAATTGCTTTATAATGAAATTGATAATAATTCTCTTTTTACAGGAACTGTTGCTAAGGAAGATCGCAGCAAGATGAATGTTTGCTTTAAAATTAATGATAGTGATCGTGAAGCAGATTTCCTGGTTTTATTGAAACAGCATAACATAATTGGTATAAAAGGGCATAGAACTGCCGGAGGTTTCAGGGCATCATTATATAATGCTTTGCCATTATCAAGTGTGCAGGCTTTAGTAAATGTTATGAATGAATTTTCAGCAAAATCCAAATAGTTTTTTCTTGATAATACCGTTTTATTTTGTTTGGTTATATTTGCATCCCTATAAATAAATGGTTACAATTTCTCCCTTTAAAGCGTTAAGACCTGAAGCTCAGTTTGCAAAATTAGTTGCATCAAAACCCTATGATGTGCTTAACAGTAAGGAAGCTAAAATAGAAGCTGAGGGAAACCCTTATTCTTTTTTACACATAACAAAAAGTGAGATTGATCTATCTGAAAATATAGATCCTTATTCACAAAAAGTATACGACAAGGCTAAGGAAAACCTGGATGCATTTATCAGCAGAAATGTTCTTTTTAAAGAAAATAAACAATGCTATTATATTTATCAATTAGTGATGCCTGATAAGTTAAACAAAGGTAATGATCATATTCAAACAGGCCTTGTATGCTGCAGTTCACTTGATGATTATGAAAATGATCTTATAAAAAAGCATGAGTATACCCGTCCTGAAAAAGAACTGGATAGAATCAATCATATAAAGACTACAGGCGCACAAACAGGTAATGTTTTTCTGGCATATAAAAGCGTGAAAGAAATAGATGAGATTGTTGATAAATGGAAAAAAGAACGAAGCGCTGTATATATTTTTGTTTCAGATGATATTATTCAACATGCAATATGGATAATTAATGATGAGGAAACGATTGTAAAAATTTCTTCATTATTTAAAGAGAAAGTTCCACGTACTTACATTGCTGATGGCCATCACAGGGCGGCTTCAGCAGCTAAGGCAAAGAAGTTTTTGGGAGAAACTTCAAAATCAGCAAATTGCTTTTTAACTACACTTTTCCCCTCTGAGCAATTAAAAATAATGGAATATAACCGGGTAGTTAAAGATCTTAATGAATTAACCGAAACAGCATTTCTTGATAGGATAGAAGACAACTTTGTGATTGAAAAAAGAGATAAAGCTTTTCTGCCCGAGTCGCCTAACACTTTTGGAATGTACATCAACTATCAATGGTATAAGCTTACTTCAATCAAAAATTTGTACGATAATGATCCTGTTGAAAAATTAGATATAAGTATTCTTCATAACAATTTATTGCAACCTATACTTGATATTGGTGACCAGCGTACAGACAAAAGAATAGATTTTATTGGCGGTATTCGCGGCTTAACTGAGTTAGAGGACAAAGTTAACAGTGGCGAGATGGCAGTTGCATTCAGCCTATTTCCAGTAAGTGTTCAACAATTATTTGATATTGCAGATAGCGGAAATGTAATGCCTCCAAAAAGCACCTGGTTTGAACCTAAACTGAGGGACGGATTATTAACACATCTGGTAGATTGATCCCATCTTTATCGAAATTATTTTTTCTAAATTTGTAGAATGTTGATACACTTGTATCCTTATCAATCATGATGAAAACACTTTTTTTATTTTTGATTTTATTAATAGGGTTTACAGGTATTGCCCTATCGCAGGATGCAAAGGAATTGCATGAAAATGCCAGGGTATATATGAATAAGGGGGATTATAATAACGCTGAAGTTTTATTAATAAAAGCTTTGGATCTGTTGCCTTCTGACCTGGGAATTACGAAAGATCTTGCTCTAACTTATTACTTTCAAAAAAAGCTTGCAAAATCATTAGAAGCAATTAAACCTTTGCTTGACAAGCCTGATGTTGATGATCAAAGTTTTCAAATTGCAGGCATTATTTATAAAGCTCTTGATCTGCCCAAAGAAGCTGAAGTAATGTATAAAAAAGCTATTAAGAAATTTACTAATAGCGGCGTATTGTATAATGAATATGGGGAACTTTTATCATCAATGCAAAATCCGGCATCTATAATTCAATGGGAAAAAGGAATTGAAATGGTCCCCGCCTACTCAGGTAATTATTATAATGCTGCAAGGCATTATTATTTTACTACTGATAAAATATGGAGTATTATTTATTCAGAAATATTTATCAATATTGACCCATTATCCGCCCGTACGCCTGAGGTAAAAGGTATTTTACTCGATAGTTATAAAAAATTATTTTCGGATGACTTTGTAAAAAACCTTAAAGGAAAAAATACCTTTGAACAGGCATTTCTTCAATCTATGAACAAAGTAAAGGTTGTCGCCGAAAATGGAATTAATGTGGAATCACTCATTATGATTAGAACCCGTTTTGTTTTGGATTGGTTCGAAAAATATGCTGCCAAATTTCCTACAAAACTTTTTGAATATCACCAGCAGTTATTAAGAGAAGGTATATTTCCTGCATACAACCAATGGATGTTCGGGTCAATACAAAACTTAATGGCTTATCAAAGTTGGATAACCTCTCATGCTACAGAATATGCTGATTTCAGAAAATTTCAAAATGGGCGAATATTTAAAATCCCAGAAGGCCAATACTATCATAAATAAGTAAGCAAGATTTATTATGTCCCATTATTGGGACTTTTTTATTTATTCGATTTTGTTTATTTTGGTTAACTTATTAACCTAAGGCTGTAAGTCTTATTTCTTCTATTAATAAATTATCAGCTAATGACAGAGCCAAAAAGACTATTTGACTTCATGGAATATCAGCGGCAACACTCACCTTTAGAGGATATGCTGTCAGGAAAAGAAGACGGAATCTGGAGAAAGTATAGTACGGAAGAAATCGCAAACACTGTAAATGCACTTAGTGCCGGATTACTCAAATTAGGCATCAGTTGCAATGATAAATCTCCTGAAGGTAGAGACAAAGTTGCTATTGTTTCTAAAAACCGACCGGAATGGCTAATGATTGATATGGCAGTGCAGCAAATAGGTGCTGTGCTAACACCAATTTATCCAACTATAAATGTAAACGAGCTCGAATTTATTTTGCAGGATGCGGAAGTAAAAATAATTGTTGTGAATGATGAATCACTTTACGAAAAAGTGCAAAGTATAAAAGGCCGTCTACCTCATTTACAGGAAATTTATTCTTTTGATAAAGTAGTGGATGTTAAACATTGGAAGGAAATATTAAATAATGAGCCTGGTTATTTGGAACAGGTAAAAACTATTTCTAAAACGATTGTTACAGATGATATAGCCACAATCATTTATACATCAGGAACCACGGGAAAACCGAAAGGGGTAATGCTTTCTCATAAAAATATTGTGAGTAATGTACTCTCCAGCACACCTTGTTTGCCCCCTGATAAAAATATGAAGGCCTTAAGCTTTTTGCCCTTGAATCATATTTTTGAAAAAATGATCAGCTACCTGTATTTGTATTCAGGCACGTCAATTTATTATGCAGAAAACCTTGAAAGCATTGGGGATAATCTTAAAGAAATTAAACCTGATATATTCACCACCGTACCGCGATTACTTGAAAAAGTATATGATAAAATAATGGCCAAGGGTTATGAATTAACAGGCGTAAAAAGAAAATTATTTTTTTGGGCTCATGATGTTGCAACAAAATTTGAGATTAACAAAAATACAGGGTTGACCTATAATATAAAATTATCTATAGCCAATAAACTTATTTTTAAAAAATGGAGGGAGGCTTTGGGTGGCAAGGTAAAAGCTATTGTTAGTGGTGGTGCAGCCTGCCAGGTAAGGTTAATAAGGATTTTTACTGCAGCACAAATACCTATTATGGAAGGTTACGGTTTAACCGAAACGTCACCGGTAATAAGTGTGAATCGTTGGGATGAAAAAGGCAGAATGTTTGGTAGTGTGGGCCCATTGATAGATGGAGTACAGGTTAAAATAGCAAAAGATGGGGAAATTTTATGTAAGGGCCCTAATGTAATGAAGGGATATTATAAACAGCCTCACTTAACAGATGAAGTAATGGATAATGATTGGTTCAAAACAGGTGATATAGGAATTCTGATAGATGATCAATTCTTAAAAATCACTGACAGAAAAAAAGAAATGTTTAAAACCAGTGGGGGAAAATATGTTGCTCCTTTACCTATAGAAAGTAAGTTAAAAGAATCTATGTACATTGAAACTGTTATGGTAATAGGTGCAGAACAAAAGTATACTGGTGCACTAATTGTTCCCTCATATTCTAATTTGAAAGTATGGTGTAAAGAAAATACTATTCTTTATACAACTGAAGAAGAGATAATTAAAAATACTAAAGTGATCGAGTTTTATAAAGACCTTGTAGAAAGTTTTAATAAATATTTTAATAATGTAGAGCAGATAAAAAAGTTCGAATTACTCCCGCATGACTGGACTGTGGATACAGGTGAGTTAACGCCAAAAATGAGTCTTAAGCGAAAAGTAATTATGGAAAAATACAGGGGCTCAGTACAAAGGATTTATAGCTGATCATTCATCTTCAGCATATCCTGCATTTACAGGTTTGGATTGTGGCGAACCTTTTTGCCTTAAATAAATCGAAAGGAAAACAATAACAGCTATCGAGAGAAATTCGCTTTGCCAGTTTTGAAAAGATTCAAACCAAAATGTTGGCATACCTAAATATTCCATTGCATTTGCCATTGGTTTATTTTCAAGTGCCTGTTCAAGATTATATTCTTTTAAGCTACCATACCAATGCATTAAAAATGATATTATAAACAAAAGAAATAAGGCAATTGATAAAGAATTTTCATACAATTTTAAAATAAAACCTCCACGTTTAACAGGCCATGGCGAGTTAGATTTTGCTTTTGTAACTTTATCCACTTCATCTTCTCCATCCTGTGGCTTAGATTCGGATGATCCTTTTTCCTTTAACCAAATTGTAAGCACTACAAATAGGGCCATTTGTAAAAATTCACTTTCCCAATTCTCAAAGGTGGCTTGTATAAAATGGGGCGACATGGAGTATTCACCTAAGGACAATTCCGTTTGCCGTTTATCTTTAAGATATTCATTATGATCTTTCCAACCACTAATAGCTTGTCCTAAAAGGGAGAGTATAAAAAGCAACATAAAAACAATAGTTAAACTGTTTTTATAAAAAAACGAATGCTGTTTTGTTTTAGGCTTTGCTTTCATATCATATAATAAAAAAATCATTGATAGTTAATATCAATGATTAGTAAACAATAGAAAAACTTTTATTTTCAATCCTGAAAAATCTGCTGCTCATCTCTTTCCTCAACATTGATCTTCCTGATAAAATCATCATATCCATCATCATCATGGTCGCTGTAAACTCCGTATGCATCCATGCTATAACCAATTAAGCCATCATTAGCTTCAATAACATAAATGATCGAGGAATCTGATGGATCTGATTCACCTTCAAACCTGTATGTTTTGATAATTTTTAAATCTTCCGGATTATAGTATTTGCCATTACCTGCAGTAAACCCCTCAGCAGTCATTCTAAATTCTTTATCGCGTTTTTTAATTCTTAATTTCTCAAGTACTGCGGTAACCGTGCTCATTTCCCCAGGCTTGGTTTCAATAGTATTACCAGCAAGATCTGTTTTTACATCATTCATATAATTATTTTTTAACCCTTTTGAGGAATAAATGTTATAAACCTTGTGTCAAAATCTATACCCCAAATGTAAAAATTGAGAATATTAGAAATAAATTTTTGGTTTACAACGATTGGTAGATCTTGATCTTATTATACAAAGTTTTCCTGTCTATTTTAAGAATTTCAGCAGCTTTGGTTTTATTAAAGTTAACATCCTTTAAAACATTCATTATAGTATCATATTCTGCTTTAGCAGCCGCATCTTTCAGATCCAGATCTTTAGGAATAGCAGGTTCAGGGCTACCATTATTTTCAAATTTTGTTTGATGTGTATGGGGATGTGTGTATGAATTAGTTATTTCCCATGGTAAAACCTTTGAAGTTATTTTTCCGCCAGGTGTTAAAAGAACTGCTCTTCTAATAACGTTTCTAAATTCTCTTAAATTTCCCGGCCAGCTGTAATTAATGAACATCTCCTGAACATCGTCTTCATATCCTTCAATATTTTTATTAAGCTCTTTATTTGTTTTATCAAGAAAAAACTCAGCGAATAAAGGAATATCAACCTTACGATTTCTTAATGGAGGAAGATTTATAGAGAATTCATTAAAACGATGGTAAAGATCTTCCCTAAATTTTCCCTTGCGATAAGCATCCTGTAAGTTTTCGTTAGAGGCAACAATAATCCTGATATCAACATCCATTTCTTTAGTGCCACCAACTCTTTTAAATTTTCTTTCCTGGATAACCCTTAGCAATGCCGCCTGAATTTCATATGATAAATTAGTAACCTCATCTAAAAACAAAGTGCCTCCATTAGCAAGCTCAAAATGTCCTTCTTTATCTACAATAGCGCCGGTAAAAGCCCCTTTCACATGCCCAAACAATTCACTTCCGGCTAATTCTTTTGAAAGCGTGCCGCAATCCATGGCGATAAAAGGTTTATCCTTCCTATTACTGCATTCATGGATAGTTTTAGCGATAACTTCTTTACCGGTACCACTTTCGCCATATAAAATAATGCTGTAATTAGTGGAGGCAACAATTTCAATTTGTTTATAAAGCTGCGCAGTTTCTCCATCCTGGCCAACTAAAAATTCTTTATTAGCCGATATTACATAAGATTTTTTGTTTTTTGCCACTGGTTCTGTAACGGAAGGGGTAATATCTTCATCCGAGGGTTCAGCCAACGCTTTTTCAATAACATTTATCACTTCATCAGGAACCAGCGGCTTAGTAATGTAATCAAATGCGCCAAGCTTAATAACGTCAACTGCGATTTTAATATCAGAATAGCCGGTGATAATAATAACAATAGTTTCAGGGCTCATTTCCTTGATCTTAACTAAAACATCTTTGCCATCTTTATCACCAAGCCTGAAATCGCATAACACAATGTCAAAAAAACCTTCAGAAATCTTAGCGATTCCTTTAGACGCACTATGGGCTACCTCAGCAGAATATCCCTTTTTAGCCAGGAACCTGCTAAGTAATGTACACATATCAAGATCGTCATCAATAATGAGGATTCTTTTAGTCATAAGAGTTACCGGTTTAGGGACTGCAAAGTTAATCTAAAACTTTGTGTTTTAGCACTGGATTTGCTACCTGTGTTTCTTCTGTTTTAATCCAAATAGCGTATTCATTCGGAAAAATTTTGCCACCATATAATTTAGCATACACCTTAGTAAATTCTGCTCCCAAATATAATATTATTGAGCTGTAATACACCCATACCATAACTATCATTACAGAACCTGCTGCACCATAAATAGTAGCAATTTTGCTGGATCCTAAATAATATCCAATAGCTAATTTGCCAAGCGTAAAAAAAACGGATGTAATAATCCCCCCTATTAACACGTCTTTCCATTTTATTTTAGCATCCGGCAATATTTTAAACATTAGCGAAAATAAAAATGTAGTTATAACAAAAGTCAATACACTGTCAGTAATTTGTAAAAATATTACACTAAATTCAGAAAAGTACCTCGCTAAAAAATTTCCAAATGCTGCTATCAAAGCATTTAAAACTAATGAAACCATCATCACGAATCCAATGCAGATTATGATAGAAAAAGAGAGCAGCCTGTTTATTACCAGTTTCCACCAGGTTTTTTTTGTTTTAACACGTAACCCCCAAATTTTATTCAACGAATCCTGCACTTCGCCAAAAATCCCCGTAGCCCCCACCAATAAAACAATAATACCGATAATAGTAGCAAAGATATTATTGCCTGTAAGATGGATATTAGTAATTGCATCTTGTATTTCATTAGCAGCTTTACTACCTACAAATTCATTTATTTGACCATATAATTGTTTCTGTATAGCCTCTTTACCAAATAATGCCCCGCATACTGAAATAATTACAATTAACACGGGTGCTATAGAAAAAACTGTATAATATGCAAGAGAAGCACTGTACTTTAAAACATCATCTTCAATAAACTCTGTAAAAACCTGTTTTATATAATGGTAAACACCTTTAATTTTCTTCTTCATCTCAATATTTATCAGGGCAAATTACATAACATTTCAGAATGTTCCAGAAATGTAAGGTGTTATACCAATCTAATATTTATGTATGCTCTTTTCAATAAAATATTTAACCAATCGGTGACTGGCAGATAAATTGCCTTTATAGGGATATAAAGGATGGAAGTGGCAAAAAACTTTGTTGAAAATATTGATGCACTTATAATAGAGGATGAGATTGATATCTGTTTTTTATTGACCGGAATATTAAGAAGAAGAAATTTGCAATCTACTTTTGTAAACACTATAAGTGATGCTCAAAATTTATTGAAGAACAAACACCCCTTAATACTTTTTTTAGATAATAACCTACCTGATGGTCATGGTGTTGATTTCATTCAACAAATAAAAGAAAATCACCCTCTAACTAGAATCATTGTAATTACCGCCGATGATAGTCTTGCAAATAAAAATAAAGCGCTTAGAGCTGGTGCAGATTTTTTTATAGGCAAACCTTTTACAAGGGATATAATTAATCAAACGCTAAATAATTTAATACCGCAATAAAATTCCAATTTATTGTACACATAATGTAGAGTTATTTCCCCGCGAATTAATATTTATTGTATAGAAGATTAAGTGAAAAGCGGCGATATTATTGAGTTAAACGGCAAATTTGTTTTTGGCAAAATTTTTAATATACTATGGTTGACATAAATTTTTTTAATCACTTAAATTTTTTACAAATGGGAAACTTATTATATGTAATCGCAGTAATCCTGGTAATTATCTGGGTTTTTGGAGCCTTTGTATCTCCATTCGGTGGTAATTTGATTCATATTCTTTTAGTTATAGCTATCATAGCTATTCTGTTGAAAGTAATCAACCGGGCTGCGTAATAATATTATTTAGAATTACACAATTTTTTTTCAAGTTTAAAATTTTAATTATGGAAAGCTGGAAATTAAAATTAAAAGGTAATTGGAACGAAACTAAAGGTAAAATTAAACAGGAGTATGGTGAACTAACAGATGATGATTTAGCATATGAAGATGGTAAAGATGATGAGTTAGTAGGCAGGCTTCAGAAAAAAACCGGTAAAGCAAAAGATGATGTAATAAAATGGATTGAAAGTCTATAAACATTTTATTTAAAATTACCCTAGGGTTAAAAGCTCTCATAATTTTATGAGGGCTTTTTTTATAACTTTACCAGCATGCAAATCACCAACCGGTCCCCATTATATATACAGCTTGGGTTTAAATTTCTCGTTCTATTCTTTATATGTTATTTTATTTGGGTTGCTCAGGAAATTCTTGTACCGTTCGCATTTGCGGTATTATTAGCTGTATTACTGTTGCCGATGGTAAATTTTTTGGAAAGGAAAAAATTTTCCAGGGTTCTTTCTATTGCCATAGCATTATTATTTTCCTTGCTTTTTATAAGCGCTGTAGTCTACTTTTTATCTACACAAATTATCAATTTTATTGATGACATACCTTCAATAAAAAAACATCTTAATGACCATTGGATCACTTTACAAAAATGGATCAGGGCTAAGATGAATATTTCACTTAAGGAGCAGGATAAATATTTTAACGACGCTGCAGAGAACATAACAGGTTCTAAAGGGGAATATATAAGTGATACATTTTTTTCTATCACCGAAGCACTAATGCTTGTTATATTATTGCCCATCTATACATTTCTTATACTTTATTACAGAGATCTGATCCGCAGATTTTTATATGCTGTATTTCGTAAGGAATATAGCGAGAGAGTAACCCTTGTAATAAAACAATCCAAGCTGATGATAAATAGTTACATGACAGGTTTATTGATCGAAATGGGTATTGTAGCAGCATGTAATTCAATTGGCTTATTAATGCTGGGTATAAAGTATGCATTATTTTTTGGAGTGTTAGGTGCGGTACTAAATATTATCCCGTATATAGGAATGTTTACAGCAACGCTGTTTACAGTTCTTGTAACACTAACTACATCCAATAATTCAAGTGATATAATTTGGGTTGTCGTAATTATGTATGGTATACATATGCTTGACGTTAATATTCTTATGCCCAAAATTATTTCTTCACGGCTTAGGATAAATGCATTAATATCTATTTTAGGGATAGTAGCAGGAGGTGCATTAACAGGTATTTCCGGATTATTTTTATCTGTACCGGCTGTAGCAATGATAAAAATAATTTGCGATCAGGTAGATGGTTTGCAGCCATGGGGCATCTTGTTAGGAGATGATATTTCAGGAAAAGACCGAATATATGATAAGATACGGGCCATGAGGGCTAAAAAATTAAATAAACCAGTTAAGCCCCCTGTTTAATATCAGCGTAATCAAATGACATAATAAAAGAAGTGCCTTTACCTTCTTCACTTTCTGCATAAATGTTAGCATGATGACTTAAAATAATATTCTGAGTGTTTGTTAACCCTAACCCATTACCACTATCTTTTGTTGTAAAATAAGGTTCAAATATTTTTAGTAAAGATTCTTTATCTATACCTTTTCCATTGTCAGAAATGATTACTGAGCAACGCTTATTTTTATTTTCAGTTTTGATGGTAAGAATGCCTCTTTTTGCTTCCATTGCTTCCACCGCGTTTACAATTATATTCAGAAATGCTATATTGACTTTTTCAACATCTGCAAGTATTGGGCATAATTTATCATCATAATTTTTAATTACTTTAATTTCTTTCAGATCAATACGGTCTTGGGCAAATCCCAGGCTCTGATCTAAAATGTCATTTACACTAATATTGGTAAAGGTTAGGTGTGAGGCCTTGGTTGAATTCAGAAGATCACTTATTAGTTCATTTATTCTGTTGCTATTTCTTGCTATCATTTCAAATAAAATATCAGTATCAGTTGCACGTTGAATTTCTGAACGTAGATGTTCTGTCGCTAGATTAATATTGGTTAAGGGGTTTCTAACTTCATGTGCGATAGTTCTGGCTATTCTTCCCGTTGCGGCAAATTTTTCTATACCTCGCAATTCCAGTAGTTCTACGTTAACATTATACAGTTCATTAGCCCTAAGTTCCAGCTGTTGTCTGAATTGTTCAGCTTGTTTATCAGCCGCCTGTTTTTCTTTATTCTCTTTGTTAAAGGTGGTTATAGAATAAAATGCCAATACTATAGCTACAACTATGGAAACAATGTTTATTACTTTTATGAAGTTGGATAATGTAGTTACACGGTCAGATCTTTTGTTCATCAGACCATTTTCTTCAGCCTGCAATTTTATTGCTATCGTCTTTATACTATCCATCATCAATTTACCTTGATATTCCATCTTCATCATTGTATCCGCCAAAACCAATCCATTAGTCCTAAAAATCGAAAGTCCTGATGATAATATATTTAATTTGTTTTTTATTAATGAATGCAAAGTATCCAACCTTTTTTGCTGCATTGCATCATCTGAAGTAAGAGACTTAAGTTTTAAAAATGTTGAATCTATGAGAGGCGGTGTATTATAATAATCTTTCAAAAACTTTTCATCTTTTAGTATTATGTATCCTCTAAAAGCAGATTCGGTATCTTTTAATTCAGATAGTAACACATCAAGTGTACTTATAACATTTCTGGTATTCTGCACACGGGTTTGCTGATCTAAAACTTGTTGGGAACTGTAAAACGTAAGGATGTATGATATTAGTAAAAGAATAAATGCTGTTAGGTATCCCCATCTAACTCTGTCTGCAATTTTATCGATAATGGAAACTAGCATCAACCCTTTTTGTGTCAAATATAGAGCGGTAATCTCTCATTTTAGAATAGAAAAATTATTTTATATAGCTTTAAAAGTATAGTAATATTTCTCAAATATTTGAAATGAGATATAACTTACCCAAAACTTGCCTCTTTAAAGGAGAGAGTCATTTAAATTTTGAATAACCTATTTTTTGGCTTTTGATATGATCCAAAGAATTATACCCACTATTACCACCACCACTACAACACCTACCCAAATACCAGCTTTAAAAATTCCTCCAATTGCTTCGCA
>JBBJOK010000310.1:0-3730 GCA_037721545.1 Chitinophagaceae bacterium | reverse complement strand
TTTTTTGCATCCTTTTTGAAAAAATCATTAAAATGTTGCTCAGCTTCGGGAAAATGATCTTTCATCAGATCACTTGCTTTAGTTTTTAAATCATTGAAATAATTCTTAGCAGTGCCTACTGAACCTTCCGCCTCTTCTTTTAGCTTATGAAATTTATTTTTTAAAGAATCTGCGAGCTTTTGTTTTTCTTCTTCACTCATTTTGCTGTACTTATAGGCTCCAAATGCAGCAGCGGCTCCAAGTAAAATTGTTGCTAAATGTTTATTGTTTACGCTCATGGTTTTAATTTTTAATTTGTTTACAATATTCAACTGCTCAAATGATAACAAAAAATCTGCCATAAAGTTTTGGATTATAAGGAAGTTTGACCATTTTCCTTCCTCGTGTGGTACAAATAAAAAAACCCCTTATTTTTAAGGGGCTTAATCTTGTACCACGTACGGGATTCGAACCCGTGATTCCTCCGTGAAAGGGAGGCGTCTTAACCCCTTGACCAACGCGGCATTTATTTTAAGAGGACGGCAAAGATAGTCGCAGGCATTTTTGCTGCCAAATTTTTTATGCCAATGCCTGCTTATTCTTTTATTGAACTCGATTTTCTTATTTTTGAACATTCCCTCACAGCCTTTATGTTGAGGCAATCATTTCACTTATTTTATAATTAATTATAGTATGTCAGTACTGGTAAATAAGAATTCTAAAATTTTAGTTCAGGGTTTTACAGGAACAGAAGGTTCGTTTCATGCAACTCAAATGATTGAATATGGAACTGATGTAGTTGGAGGAGTTACACCCAATAAAGGCGGTACAACGCATTTAAATAAACCTGTATTTAATACAGTTGCTGAAGCTGTAAAAAATACCGGTGCTGATGTAAGTATCATTTTTGTTCCTCCTGCTTTTGCTGCGGATGCAATTATGGAAGCTGCAGATGCAGGCATTGCTTTAGTAGTGTGTATTACCGAAGGAATACCGGTTCAGGATATGGTTAAAGTGAAAAATTTTTTACAGGGTAAAGAAACCAGGTTGATAGGGCCAAACTGTCCGGGGGTTATTACTGCTGATGAATGCAAAGTGGGAATAATGCCTGGTTTTATTTTTAAAAAAGGAAGAATAGGAATTGTCTCAAAATCAGGAACACTTACTTATGAGGCTGCTGACCAGGTAGCAAAAGCGGGTTTAGGGATATCAACTGCAATTGGGATTGGTGGCGATCCGATAATTGGTACAACTACTAAAGAAGCTGTTGAATTATTTATGTACGATCCTGATACGGATGGTATTGTAATGATCGGCGAGATTGGTGGCGGAATGGAAGCAGAAGCTGCTCTTTGGATAAAAGAATATGAACATGTTGCTGAATCACTGGGTAATATTAAAAAACCGGTTGTCGGATTTATAGCGGGGCAAACAGCACCTCCTGGTCGCCGCATGGGGCATGCAGGGGCAATCGTTGGTGGCGCTGATGATACTGCAGCTGCTAAAATGAAAATTTTAGGTGAATGCGGTATTCATGTAGTTGCCAGTCCTGCTGATATTGGTAAAACAATGGCTGAGGTGATGAACAAATCATAATCATTTTAAATATATCTGTTAAACCCATCTTATAAAATTAGGATGGGTTTTTAGTTTGTATGCATTTACAACTATTTTGCATCATAACAAGTCAATGGTTATAAATACTTCACTTTAATATTTGTTAGAGATCAAAAGGTTGTTATGAGTTTAAAAAAATACAGTCTTCTTTCAGTTTTTATCCTACTTTCTTTTCTAAGTAAAAATTTATTTGCGCAGGCAAATGATTATATAAAACAATGGAAACAGGTTGACGAGCTTATAAAGAAAGGCCTCACAAAATCTGGTTTAGATGAGGTTACAATAATTTATGAAAGTGCTAAAAAAGAGAACAATGATCCGCAAATAATAAAAGCTTTGATTTTCAGGATAAACCTCGGCAATAACCTGGAAGAAAATTCAAACGTAAAAAGTATAGCCCTTATTGAAAAGGAAATACCATCATCAAAACAACCAGCCACATCAATCCTAAACAGTATTTTGGCAGAAATGTATTGGAATTTTTTACAACAGAACAGGTATAAATTTTATAGCAGAACCGCAACTCTTGTCCCGATAACTATCGGGATTAAAAAAACTGATATTCTTACATGGGGAATTGAGGATTTTCATAAAAGAATTAGAGACCACTATCTGGCATCAATAAAAGAAGAAAAGCTGTTGCAACAAACAAAGCTGGAACCACTTGATGCAATAATAATAAAAGGTAATGTGCGTTACCTGCGACCTACCTTATACGATCTGTTGGCACATCGTGCCTTGGATTATTTTAAAAATAACGAACGGGATATAAACAAACCAGCTTTTGCTTTTGAAATTAAAGATAGAGAAGCCCTTGCGCCTTCCGCTGTATTTGCTGCCCACAGATTCATAAATAAAGATTCTTTATCCCTTCATTACTATGCTTTGCTTATTTATCAGAAGCTTTTACGTTTTCATGCTTCAGATGCCAAGCCTGATCCAAAGATAGATGCTGATATAGAGCGTCTGAATTTTATAAAGCAATATGGTGTAATGCCCAATAAAGATGAGCTGTACATTCAGGCATTAAAAAATATTGTTGACACATATCCAAATAATCCCGCTGTTGGGCAAGCTAATTATTTAATTGCGCAGGAAATTTTTAATAATTCAACAGAAGATAAAATAAAAGACATTGAAAAAAAATACACTATCAGGACCGCAAAGGAATTACTGGAAAATATTATAAAAAAATTTCCGGAGAGTGAAGGAGGTATTAATGCTAAAAACTTATTAAATCAGATTTTGCATAAAGAATTAAACCTCACTTCTGAAAAAATAAATGTACCGGGTTTACCATTTAGAACATTGGTTACTTACAAAAATATTGCTGCAATAAATTTTAGAATAATTGAGATAACTTCTGAATTCAAAAAACTGGTAGAGGAAAATTCGGATGACAATAAGCTTTGGAGCAAATTGATTTCCCAACCATCTATTAAAAGCTGGAAGCAAACTTTGCCTTTGCCTGATGACTATAAAACACATTCCACAGAAATCAAAGTTGATGGGCTGCCCATTGGCGAATATGCTTTACTGGCAAGCGCTGCAGAGGATTTTAATCTTACTAAAAACCCATTGTCAGCACATTATTTTCATGTCTCCAACATTAGCTACATTAATAACGGTTCTGAATATTTTGTATTGGACCGCACAAAAGGAAAGCCTTTAGCCAACGCTAAGGTGCAGGTATGGAATCAGCGTTATGATTATAGCACAAGAAAAAATATTTTCGAAAAACTGGAACTTTTAACGGCAGATAAAAATGGATATGTAAAATTATCAAACAAAAAAAATACAGAGCGCAACATTCGTTTAGAGATCACTTTCCAAAAAGACAAATTGTTTTTAGGTGATTACCAGTATAGTTATTATTATAATTCAGAAAACGCAGCTTATGAAAATCAGAAAAAAAATGATGAAGCGAAATCAAGAATATTTTTATTTACTGATAGAAGCATTTACCGCCCCGGTCAATTGGTTTATTTTAAGGGAATTGGCATAACACAGGATTATCAAACAAAAAAAAATCAACTGCTTACAAGTAAAGATTCCATTACTGTAGAATTGAAAGATGCTAATTATCAAAAGGTAGATTCTATAAAAGTGTTCTTAAATGAGTTTGGTAGTTTTA
>JBBJOK010000037.1:1772-14641 GCA_037721545.1 Chitinophagaceae bacterium | reverse complement strand
GTGGCATTTGTCGCCAATCTCTCAGTGAATTTCAAAATCGATTTCAAAAATCAATAAGAATTATTTTAAGCGGCATGACTGGGAAAGTTCAGATTATCGATAATGCAGGTTATTTACTACCGCTGGCTTTTACTTCTGAGAATCTTAAATAATTACTGAAAAGCCGTTAGGTTAAGAATAACAATTTGACCTTACTTATTATAACTAATTCTATAGATCGCACCATTATAATCATCACTCACCAGCAATGCTCCATCAGGCATTTGCTGCACATCTACCGGTCTTCCGATTACAGAATTATCAGGCCGTAACCATCCTGATGCAAAAGTGGTAAAGGAAGTAACATTATTCTCATTTAATTTTGCAACAGTTACGTCAAAACCAATAGGAGTGCTTCTGTTCCAGCTACCATGCCTTGCAATAAATATTGAATGCTTATAATCCTCCGGAAATAAAATTCCTGTATAAAATCGCATTCCCAATGCCGCCACATGTGGCCCTATAATTTTTACCGGAGTAATATATTCGTCGCAATTTTTTCCTTTTCCATATTCAGCATCTAATATATTTCCCTGGTGGCAATAAGGGAAACCAAAGTGCATTCCTTTTTGCGGCGCCCTGTTCAATTCATCTTCCGGAACATTATCCCCCATGTTGTCCGTGCCGTTTTCAGTAAACCATAATTCTTTAGTAACAGGATGCCAGTCAAACCCAACTGAGTTTCTTATGCCGCTTGCAAAAACTTCCATGCCGGTGCCATCAGTATTAATAGTTGTAATTGATGAATAAACAGGATTTTGTTTTTCACAAATATTGCATGGAGCGCCAACAGGCACATACAATTTTCCATCAGGGCCAAATGCAATAAATTTCCACCCATGATGGCCATCCGTTGGGTATTTATCATAAACTGTAACGGGTTGCGGTGGATTGCCAAGTCGTGCTTCAATACTTTCCAGTCTGAGAATAGTCGAAATAGTAGCAATGTATAAACTACCATCTTTAAAAGCCACGCCATTGGGCGAATTGAGGCCTGAAGCCACTGTATACACCTTATCTGCAATACCATCTTTATTTTCATCAACTACTGCATAAACTTTTTTTCCGTTTTTGTTACCAACAAATAAAGTTCCGGCTGGAGAAAGTGTCATGCTTCTGGCTTTGTCAACTTCTGCATAAACACTTATGGTAAATCCTTGTGGTAAAATTATTTTATCAAGATTATATTTTTTAAATAAGGCATCTTTATTTGCAGAAGTTGCTTTGATATTAGTTGTTGTATCCTTACAGCTATTTGCGCTTAACAATGTGAAAGATATAAATAATATAAAAAGGCTTTTTACATTTGAGAATGAACCATTCATAGATAGTTATTTGTACAAAACTAATATAAGATTTCGGATAGATTTTAAAACAACACTTGAACACCATGTTCAAACTTAGCTTCATGATCCAGGAGCCATTTCTTTCTCCATAGATCACCACCATAGCCTACCATAGAACCATCGGAACCGATAACCCTGTGGCATGGAACAACTATACATATTTTATTACAACCGTTGGCTGTGCCAACCGCTCTGATGGCTCCTACATTTTCTATGCGTTTTGAAAGTGTTAGATAGCTAATATTTTTTCCATAAGGAATATTGATAAGTTCGCTCCATACTGTTCTTTGAAAAGTTGAGCCGCTAAAATTGAGACGCAGATCAAATATTTTCCTTTTACCTAAAAAATATTCATCAAGCTGCTTACAACACCTTTTCAAGAGCGGAGTTCTTACTGCTTCAAGATCAACCTCATCTTCATTTATTTTTACACCTTTAGATGAATTAATAAATGAAATTTCTGCAATGGAGTTGCCATAACTTCTCAGGGAGAGAATACCAATGGGTGACCTGTAATATGCGATTGATGTTTCCAGTAATTTAATTTATAAAGTATCAACCTAAATATAATTTGTTATGCTTACAATGCTGGCATCTGCTTGCCGCAGAGTGAAAGAAAACAAAATTAGAAATATCAATCATCATCAAGCAATCCTGAAAGAAACATGAGATCTTTTTGTTTATACCTGTTTTTATCATCATCAAAACATTTGCTTAATTCTTCCAGCAAAAATTGAATAATACGTTTATTGCTGAGTTGCTTAAAGTAGGATGGGGTAGAAGGGACGGAAATTCTTTTAAAATAATTCTCAACATCTTTATGCGTATACATTTGACCGTTTAATGGGTCTACAAAGAAAATGATCTTTTTACCTGGCTGCCCCGCCGGATTTGGATAATTATAATCAACTTCAAAATAGGCGAGTATAAACTGTTTAGGGATATTAATAGCCCTAACCGGCAGATCAAGTAATTCACAAAGTATCACATATAAAATTCCGTTGGTAATTGCATTGCCTTTTTTACTTTCCAATACCTTGTTGATAGAAAAGTCTTCCGGAATATCATATGCCACCTCAGCTCCCTTTAATTTAAAGTAATTGTATAAAATGCCGGTAATAACATTCGTCTGTTCCAATGGAGTTAGATAGCTGTTAAGTTCCAACCAAATATTTCTGCGTATTTTTTCAATCTCCTGTAACGTAGGTGTAGCCAACATTTCAGGATACTGATAACGGGCAACCAATAATGCTCCCTGCAAAAGATCATGGGAACCCTTTTTCCACTCAACAAAATCATTGGTAAGATCCCGGAAATGCAACCTATGTATGAGTTGTTCAATTCTCTCCTGCACT
Organism: Chitinophagaceae bacterium; assembly: GCA_037721545.1. Classification (GTDB taxonomy): domain Bacteria; phylum Bacteroidota; class Bacteroidia; order Chitinophagales; family Chitinophagaceae; genus Ginsengibacter. Next base: position 11,901 of record JBBJOK010000037.1, on the reverse strand, counting down.
TCTTCATTAGCACTATTCTCCCACAAATGTTCCAGGTTAGGGATAATGCCTCTGCCAAGCGAAACGATTTTCTCGCTAACTGTATTATATACGTCTTCATCCGGATCATCAATAAGATGAAAGAGCGCTGATATTTCTTTACTCTCCTGCATTTACATTCTATTAGCCATTACCACTTTATGGTAATTGATGAATGGTTATTTAATAAATAAATATCGGGAAATATCGGGTATAAAAAATCTTAAAACTTTTCCACAAAGTTTTATAACAATAGAAATTACCATTTGTAAATATCTTTCCTGTTTCCGGCTGCTATGACAATAACAGCTAAACGATCATCATGGATTTCATAAATAACTCTGTAGTTTCCAATCCGTATTCTATATGCGATAATACCTTTTAGTTTTTTACATCCAGCCGGTCTCGGATCTTTTGCCAGATTACTGATTGCAGTAATAATTTTTGAATTAATAATTGTAGGTAATTTCTTTATTTGCTTTTCAGCGGAAGGAAGTATAACAATTAAGTGTGTCTCCATTAACTATTTTTGCTTACTTCTTAATTTTGAAGAATTGAAAGCTACAGGTATCTCGTTCTTTTTTGTAATTCTTTTGTAAGCTTTTATTAAAGCAGCATCTTCCTGCTCTTCCGAATAATACCCAATATTTAAACTATTTAAAAACGCATGGAGAATTTTTTCTTCCTTTTTATTTTTATAATCAATAATCATTGTAGGCATACTTCAAATTTAAAAAAAATTTTTAAAAGAAAAGACAGAAGCTCACTTATTTTCAAATACTGTTTAACTTTTAATAGTTTTTATCCCTTCTTTCTTGCTACTCCTTTTTTTGCAGATTTCTTCTTTGATGAAGCTTTTTTGTCAAAAGCTTTGGGGTCTTGGAAAGTGATCATTTTTTTTACTTCTTCCAGGGAGATGCCTGCAAGTTCATCAGGTGTGTATTTTTCTTTTTTTGCATTCGCAGGGAGTTTGAGCATTTTTTTTCCGAAACGTATAAACGGCCCCCAGCGGCCATTTTCAATTGCTATTTTATCTTCCGGCCATTGAGTTATAAATCTATTAGATTCTTTTTCTACTTTTTTTAAAATTAATTCGTTGCATTCCTGTTGCGAAATCGTGTCAAAATTATATGCCCTGGGTACGTTGATAAAAAGATTATTCCATTTTATAAATGGCCCAAAGCGGCCTTTGCCTTTGGTAATAGGTTTTTCTTCAAAAAAGCCTATTGGAGCGTCTTCTATTTGTTTGGCATTAATAATTTCGATGGCCCGTTTTAATTCTATTTCTAATAATTCTTCTCCTCTTGGTATAGAAATAAATTGTTCTCCCCATTTAACATAGGGGCCAAAACGCCCAATATTAACAGCTACTTCTAAGCCTTCATATTCCCCCAACGTTAGTGGCAATTTAAAAAGCTCTAATGCCTCTTCCAAAGTAATTGTTTCAATACTCTGACTGGCTTTTAGTTTTGCAAATTTTGGTTTTTCTTCATCCTGCTGAACGCCTATCTGAACCATGGGCCCATATTTTCCCATTCGTGCAATAATAGGTTTGCCGTTTACAGGATCGTTGCCTAGTTCTCTTTCACCTACTGATCTTTCAGCATTTTCCAATGTATGTTCAACGTCAGCATGAAAAGGTTTATAAAAATCTCCTACCATTTTACTCCATTGCTGTTTGCCCTCAGCTATTTTGTCAAACTCTTCTTCAATATTTGCGGTGAAGGAATAATCCATTACCTCTTTAAAGTGTTTACGTAAAAAGTCAGTAACGACAAGGCCAAGATCAGTAGGAAATAATTTTGATTTTTCGGCACCTGTATTTTCAAACTGCTCTAACTTTTCTATTTTATCATTTTTAAGTTTTAAGATATTCAGCAATCTTTTAACTCCTTCTTTATCCTTTTTTTCTACGTAATTTCTTTTTACAATTGTGCTAATGGTAGGCGCATAAGTACTCGGCCTGCCAATGCCTAACTCTTCCAATTTTTTTACTAATGATGCTTCGGTGTACCTTGCTGATGGACGGGTAAATTTTTCTGTAGCCGTCATTTCTTCAAACTGAAGTTTTTGTCCTACCACTAAATTTGGCAAACGGCTTTCACCGTCTTTCTGCTCATCATCATCATCATTACCTTCTATATATATTTTTAAAAAACCTTCAAATTTAATAACCTCTCCTGAGGCTACCAGTTCTTCATTATTTGTACTGATTGCAATTTTTGCGGTAGTTTTTTCAAGTATGGCATCTTTCATCTGGCTTGCCATGGTTCTCTTCCATATCAGGTCATATAAACTTTTGGTATCTGGCTCAACATCAGAACTATTGGACATGTAGGTAGGCCGTATTGCCTCATGCGCCTCCTGTGCACTTTCATTTTTATTTTTAAATTTTCTTACCTCTATGAAGTTTGCCCCACAGCAATTTTTCACAGCTTCTTTTATATCCTCCATGGCTGTTTCGCTTAAGCTAACACTATCGGTACGCATATAAGTTATCTTACCACTCTCATAAAGTTTTTGTGCAAGCAACATCGTTTTACTAACGCCATAGCCAAGTTTACGGCTTGCTTCCTGCTGAAGTGTTGATGTTGTGAAAGGCGCTGCAGGGCTACGCTTTCCGGGTTTTACCTGAATGTCTTTAACGGTATATTCTGCTCCGATACAGCCTTGTAAAAACTTTTCAGCCGCTTCAATTTCATGCTTCCTTATATCATCTGCTCTAAAAGTTATGTTTCGGTTATTATTATCTGTTGCAGCCAGTAAAGCTTCAACTTTAAAATGGCTTGTAGTTTTAAACTGATTTATTTCTCTTTCCCTTTCAACAATTAATCTAACTGCAACACTCTGAACTCTTCCTGCGCTTAATCCTCCTGTCATCCCTATTTTACGCCATAGAACCGGCGATAATTCAAATCCTACGATCCTGTCAAGTACTCGCCGTGCCTGTTGTGCATTAACCAAATCCATATTTATAAACCGTGGATTTTGCACTGCTTTTTCAATCGCAGGTTTTGTTATCTCATGAAAAACTATGCGTTTTGTTGTTTTAGTATCAAGTCCTAAAACTTCAGCTAAATGCCAGCTTATGCTTTCTCCTTCACGATCCTCATCCGAAGCCAACCACACTTCATCCGCTTTTTTAGCAAGCTGCTTTAATTCCTTAACTACTCTTGCTTTTTCGTCGGGCACCTTGTAGCGTGGCTTGAAATGATTGTTTATATCAATGCCCATATCATCTTTCTCAAGGTCACGTATATGCCCATAACAACTTTTTACCTCAAAATCTTTTCCTAAGATTTTCTCTATGGTATTTGCTTTTGCAGGCGACTCAACTATTAAAAGATTTCTTGCCATAATTATTATTTCTTCACAAAAATGCTATCACAACCTGAAGCATGCCGGATGCAATATTAGCTTAAAATTAAAAATTCAAAATTTAATTAATAAAATTCATCGCTATTAAATATCTTGCTGATGGCTATTTCCAGTAACTTTTATTTTATAATATTCAAATACTTTTTGTATTCGGTGTAGAAAATATATTTTTACAATGACATTAGCCTTGATACTTTAGCTGCATCAGAATCTCAATCAATATGTATTAGTTATGAAGGTTGTAATAATAGGCTCAGGTAATGTGGCTACCGTTTTAGGTAAGGTGATACATAACGCAGGGCACGAAATTGTACAGGTATTGAGCAGAAATGAAAATCGTGCAACGCAACTTGCTCAACTATTTAATTGTCCGGCAGGCACTTTTAAATCATCCGCATACAAGCCTGCGGATATTTATATATTAGCCATTACGGATACCGCATTACATCATTTAGAAGAGTATGCTCCGATGGGGAATAAACTGGTAGTACATACAGCAGGTTCTGTATCAAAAGATGTTTTAAAAAACCTTTCCCCAAATTATGGTATTATTTATCCTCTGCAAAGCCTGATAAAATATTCAGATCAAGTTGTAGAGATCCCCTTGTTAATCGATAGCAGCAGTCCCGAAACAAAAATAATTATTGAGGATTTTGCAAGTACAATATCCGGTAATGTAACCTTTGCAGATGACCAAGAAAGATTAAAATTTCATGTGGCGGCCGTACTTGTAAATAATTTTACAAATCACTTGATTGCTACAGCGGATGAATTTTGTAAAAAGGAAAATATTGAATTTGAAAAACTATACCCGTTAATAGATGAAACAATCAGGCGGATAAAATATCAGTCTCCGCAATCTGTACAAACCGGCCCGGCAATAAGAGAAGATATATATACCTTAGGCAAGCATCTTCAAATTCTTTCAGCTCATCCAGATCTAAAATACCTCTATTTAAAACTGTCTGAAAGCATACTGAAACTTCATCAAAAAAAGTAATACAGTTTTCTACTTTGGAAAATTCAAAAACTGCTTTGTGATGTATACCGTAAATTTGCCTTCGTTAAAGAAAAGTATACGATGTATAATGTTACGTTTAAGTTTGAACAGAAAGGATTAGAACCTATAATTATTAAGGATGTTAAACCAGACCAGTCAATTTTAGAAGTTGCGCTTATTAATGATATAGAATTGCATCACAATTGTGGTGGAGTGTGTGCCTGCAGTACCTGCCATTTATATGTTGAAAAAGGGGAGGATTTTTTAGAAGAGTTAAGTGATAAGGAAGAAGATTTTATTGACAGAGCAATAAATCCCAGATTAATTTCCAGGTTAGGGTGCCAGTGCATACTTCATCCCGGGGAAGGCGAAATAGAAGTTACTTTGCCTGATCAAACTCAGTTTTTAGGTGAATAGAATTAGAAAACATCAGTAAATTATTATTATGACTTTTGAGCCCCCCATTAATTGGAAAGATTATGAAGACATTGCAATGAAATTGTATGAACGTTTTGGAGATGAGTTTGGAGAAAGTAAAATATACCGGGTGCGATTCACAGATCTTAGTAAATGGGTTTTGGAAATCCCGAAATTTGAGGGCAAGCCTGAAGAATGTAATGAGGGCCATTTAGAAATGATTCAAAGCGGCTGGGTATATGAATGGAGAGATAATCAACCTTAAAACCCTAAGGTGGCTTATTAGTTTTATGTTAAGACTATAATTAAACAAATAAGGGCCTTCTGAGAATTTTTGTATGAATATTTTAGAAAAATTTAAACCGATTAAAACATTCATATTTGATATGGATGGAGTAATTACCGATGGATCATTATTGATTTTAAATGATACAGAATGGTTACGCAAAGTGGATATTAAGGATGGCTATGGCATGCATGTAGCCGACAATCACGGGTATAGAATGGTTGTTATATCAGGCAGTACATCAGAGCCAACCAAAAAAAGATTGCATCATCTGGGAGTTAAAGATGTGTTTATGAAGGTGAACAATAAAAAGGAATTATTACAAAAATATATTACAGAACACAAGCTTAACCCTGAAGAGGTATTGTATATGGGTGATGATATTCCGGATTATGATTGCATGGATGTAGTAGGATTATCCTGTTGCCCAGCTGATGCAGTGCTGGAGTTAAAGAGAATTGTAAATTATATATCTCCCTTTAATGGCGGGCATGGCTGTGTGAGAGATGTTATTGAAAAGGTTTTAAAACTTAATAATCATTGGCCGTTGCATAGCAATACACCTGCATTATAAGGTTATGGTCTCAATGTTTACCTTAGCAGAATAAATTACCGAATGAAACTGCTTCCTGCTTTTCTTAAATTGATAAGATGGCCAAATTTGGTTTTTATTGCTCTTACCCAACTATTGTTTTTTTATAGTGTAATCCCTTTTGTATATAAAGGTCTTCGGGTAACCTTTTTACCTCACAATATTTTTTATCTCTTAGTTGCCGCTTCTGTGTGCATAGCAGCTGCAGGGTATATTATTAATGATTACTTTGATCTTAATATTGACCTGGTAAATAAACCAGCAAAGCTTATTATTGAAAAGTATATCAGCCGGCGTTGGGCCATTCTTCTACATTTAGGACTTTCATTAATCGGCTTTATAATTAGTTGTTATGTTGGTTATAAACTACGTAATATTTATATCCCTTTTTTTAACCTGTTGTCCATAGCCGGGTTATGGTTTTATTCAACCACATTCAAAAAACAATTATTAATTGGCAATATTGTAATTTCTTTATTAACTGCATGGGTTATACTTGTTATTGCTGTTGCAGTTTATAGATTACATGGCAGTGTAAATGAGGGCTCATTCATCATTACTAGGCTCATCAAAGTTTCTATACTATATGCTGGTTTTGCATTTATTATTTCCCTAATTAGGGAGGTTGTAAAAGATATGGAAGATATTCAGGGAGATGTAAAATATGGATGCAGAACAATGCCGATTGTGTGGGGTATGCCTGTATCAAAAGTTTTTGCAGGAGTTTGGCTGGTTGTTCTTACAGGAGGTGTGTTGGTATTACAATTTTATGTATTTCAGCTTGGGTGGTGGTTGTCAGCAATCTATTCCCTTTTATTAATAATCATTCCGTTGCTTTGGGTTCTCCAACAATTATACAAGGCTCAAACTCCTTCAGATTTTAGCAGATTAAGTAGTGCAATAAAAATGGTAATATTTACAGGTATTTTATCAATGCTATTTTTTAAAGTTTATTTATAAACCAATCCTGAACTTTGTTGTAGTACTATGCAAAAAATTATTTTAGCTTCCCAATCTCCCCGGCGTAAACAATTATTACAATGGGCAGAAGTTCCTTTTGATGTCATCATAAAAGAAACTGATGAAAGTTATCCTCTTCATTTAACTCATACAGATGTAGCCATTCACATTGCTAAGAACAAAGCGCTTAATATAAAATTATCCGAGGGAGATGCGGTCCCCATACTTTCGGCTGATACAATTGTAGTGCTGGATAAAAAAATAATTGGCAAACCCGCAGATAGAGAGGATGCAATACAAATTCTTTCTAATTTATCCGGTGAGAAGCATTTAGTTATAACAGGGGTTTGCATTTTATTCAATCAAAAAGAAATTGTTTTTGCTGACATAACTGAAGTGGAATTTCATAACCTAACCATGGAACAAATAATTTTTTATGTAGATCATTATAAGCCATTTGATAAAGCCGGGGCCTATGCGATACAGGAATGGCTAGGGGTTATCGGTATCAAATCAATCAATGGGGATTTTTATAATGTAATGGGATTGCCAGTTAGCAGGGTAGTGAAAGAATTGGAAAAGTTATAGCTGATAATTCTTATCTTCCTTTTACAATGCTTGGTTATGAAAGAAAGGCTATTGCAATACATCTGGCAGCATCAATATTTTAATAATAACTATCTAACTACAACCAAAGGAGAGCAAATACAGGTAATTTACCAAGGAAGCTTGAATACTAATCAGGGTGCTGATTTTTCTGAAGGAAAAATTAAACTTGGAGCTATAACATTCGTCGGCAATATTGAGTTACACTTAAAATCCTCTGATTGGAATTTGCATAATCACACTTCAGATAAAAATTATAAGAATGTAATTCTTCATGTGGTTTGGGAGCATGACAAAGAGATTCAAGATTTTGGGGGAAATAATTTGGCAACATTGGAATTACAAAGCAGAGTTTCAAACTTATTGTTGAATAAATATGAAAACCTGATGAACACTTTTTCGTTTATCCCATGCGAAAATCATCAACATACCATTAATGATCTCACGCTGCTTAGCTGGAAACAAAGATTGCTTGCAGAAAGATTAGAAGCTAAATCTGTAGTTATACTTTCTTATTTAAATCAAAACAATTTTCATTGGGAAGAAACTTTCTGGTGGCTAATAGCAAGAAATTTTGGAGCCAAAGTAAACAATGAGGCATTTGAAAAGATTGCAAGATCGTTACCCATAAATATTATAGCAAAACATAAAAATCAGATTCACCAACTTGAAGCATTATTATTTGGCCAGGCTGGTTTACTTGAAAAAGATCCGACAGGAATCGGACTTATAGATAAATACCCCCGCATGCTCCAAAAAGAATATCTGTTTTATCAAAAGAAGTATAATTTACAAAAACCTGAATTGCAATTATTTTTTCTCAGGATGAGGCCCGCAAACTTTCCTACAATAAGATTAGCCCAACTTGCAATGCTTATTAATAAAAGCTCTCACTTATTTTCAAGAGTGAAAGAAATTGAATCTTTATCTGAAATAAAAGAACTACTAAATGTAACTGCCAACGATTATTGGCATTACCATTATGTATTTGATGAAACGACATTATTTAAAAAGAAAAAGCTCGGCGAACAAATGATTAATAATATTATCATAAATACCCTCGTCCCCATCATGTTTGCTTATGGGCTTCATCATAAAGAGGAGCGGTTTAAAGAAAAAGCAATTGCGTGGCTGGAGGAAATATCCTCTGAAACAAATGTTATTACCAAAGGTTTTGAAGCCTTACAATTTTCTAACAAAAATTCTTTTGACTCGCAATCATATATTCAACTTAAAAATGAATACTGTAATAATAAGCGTTGCCTGGAATGCGCTATCGGAAATGCGTTGCTGAAAAAGTAAATTGTTACTGAAAACATATTCGCAGAATATCCACGCTTATTAAGTTGCCCAGTTATATTGAATATTCATTATTAAATCTGGGTGCAGGCTTTTCGCAACCGGACAATTATTTCCTGTCTCCTGTAATGTTAATTTTTGCTCTTCACTTACTTCTAATTTAGGGAAAAAGATAGCAAGATCAATTTGTCCAACTCTTCGTGGATCTTTTAACATGTGTTTGGTAACTTCCATTTTTGTATCTTTTAACTCCAGGCTGATACTCCTGGCCTTTATAGCCAGCGTGGTTATTATACAAGTAGCCAGCGAAACGCATAAAGCATCTGTAGGAGAAAATTTTTCACCCTTACCCTGATTATCTGTGGGAGCATCGGTCTCTATCTCTGTTCCACTTTGTAGGTGCGTAGCCTTACATCGCAAATCTCCCTGATATATTATTGAAGCTGTCATTATGTATTTTTGCATAAATTTACATAGTTATAACTCAATACATTCTACATGCAAAAACTATTTTTAATAATCCTATCATTCATCCTGGTTTCTTCATCATTTGCTCAAAAACAATCTAAAAAAGACAGGCGGGAGCAAAACCGAAAAAGAATTGATGCAATGATAAAGCAGGAAGAAGAGGGGATAATTGTTTATAAAAAGCATACGGTGTTTGGTGGTAAACTTATCAGCAATGGTTATGGTGCATTTGTGGAATTCGGCAGATTAAATACCGTTAAGAAAGGAATGCTTTATCAACTGGAAATTTCAGAATATAAGAGCCCACGGGAAGAGAAACAAAGTAATTTGTTCGCATTCAGTACACCGTTTTCATTCGGCAAACAAAACTTTTTTTACCCGGTAAAATTGGGAGTTCAGCAACAACTACTTTTTGGCAATAAATCCAATAAAAACGGAGTGAGCATAACAGCTAACTATGGAGGAGGATTAAGTTTGGGATTGATTAGGCCATATTATGTTCAATTGGGTTCAACCGGTAAATTTGTAAAGTTTGAATCACCTGATAGTTCACAATTTTTAGATCCCAGTGCGATTAGTGCAGGACCTGGATTCAGCAAAGGCTGGAACGATATAACAGTTAACCCGGGCGCCTATGCAAAAACGGCTTTGCGGTTTGACTATGGCAGTTATAATGAAATCGTGTCTGCGATAGAAGTAGGTATCAGCGCTGATTTTTATTCTAAAAAAGTTCCTTTATTGGTTCGCGAAAAGGAAAGGCAATTTTTCTTTACAGGCTATGTTGCCATAATCTTTGGCCGAAGGAAATAGTATTGTTATTTATTCATAGAAAGTAATCTTCATTCTTATATAGCTCAAGGTTGTATTAATGAGAAATTACCACATCTAGATTTAATACAGTATTCTACAATTTAAAAAATGGACGTTTCACTAATAGAAGATAACCCTCAAACCAAGCAGGTAAATATAGGAACCAAAAAACCTAATTGGCTGCGGGTAAAACTTCCTATTGGTGAAGAATATAAGCATGTTAGAAATTTAGTTGACACCCATAAACTTCATACTATTTGTGAAAGCGGAAACTGCCCAAACATGGGCGAATGTT
>JBBJOK010000037.1:0-1672 GCA_037721545.1 Chitinophagaceae bacterium | reverse complement strand
CATAAACTTCATACTATTTGTGAAAGCGGAAACTGCCCAAACATGGGCGAATGTTGGGGGGAAGGCACAGCAACATTTATGATACTTGGAAATATTTGCACAAGAAGTTGCGGATTTTGTGCAGTCGCAACGGGCAGGCCATTACCTGTTGACTATGATGAACCACAGAGAGTTGCGGAAGCAATTTATTTAATGAAAGTGAAACATGCAGTTGTTACTTCTGTGGATAGAGATGAAATAAAAGATGGTGGCTCAATTGTTTGGTATAATACAATTAAAGCAATTAAATATTTAAATCCTGAGACTACATTAGAAACCCTCATCCCTGATTTTAAAGCAGAAAAAGAAAATATACAACGCATTATCGATGCTGCTCCGGATGTAGTTAGCCATAATATTGAAACTGTTGAACGGTTAACAAAAAAAGTGAGAATACAGGCAAAATACTGGAGAAGCATGCAAACGCTCCGAATTTTGAAAGAAGGAAATATGCGGACAAAAAGCGGCATCATGTTGGGGCTTGGCGAAACAAAAGAGGAAGTTATACAGACGTTGCATGATCTTAAAGAAAGTAATGTTGATGTAATTACGATTGGGCAATACTTACAACCATCAAAAAAACATTTAGATGTTCATCGTTTTGTACATCCCGATGAATTTGCAGAACTACGTGAAGTAGGATATAGAATTGGATTTGATTATGTAGAAAGCGGGCCGTTGGTTAGATCCTCTTATCACTCTGAAAAGCATGTTATTTCAGGCTATGGACGAAATAAATGGATGATGGAAAAGACATTAGATTAATATGAATTTCATTTTATACCATGCGTATCAAAACCTTTTTTTTAGTTTCCTTTATTTTCTTTCAATTTTTTTCTTACGCTCAATTAAAATGGCAAAATGTAGATTCGCTTTTTCAGCCATTGCCCCCATCCGTTCATGTTTATTTCACCGATGACAAAATAGATACTGGAGCTTTTCGTGCATATTATTTAGTTGCAGACCTGAAAGACAAAAATTTAAACTTTACAACTGATACAACGTATAAAAGAAGACTGACTCCCTCGCAGTTCTATCAAAAAAATAATAACCCTCTTGTTGTAGTTAATGGTACTTTTTTTTCATTTCAAACAAATCAAAATTTAAATGTTGTAATCAAAAACGGAAAATTAGTATCCTATACAGCACCCATAAAAGGCAGTGGCAAAGATTCGTTGAAATATATTTATTCTTACAAAGGTGCAATAGGGATAAACAAGAAAAGAAAGGCTGATATTGCCTGGATAAAAACTGATAGCTCTAAACGATATGCAATGGCTGCTCAATATCCGCTTACTTCCAAGGATAATTTATTTGCCGTAAAAAAAGGTAGTGTAAGAGAATCTGGTGCTTCCACAAATGAGCTATTCTCTAAATGGAAAATGAAAACCGCAATTGGTGGCGGCCCTGTTCTTTTACAAAATGGTGAAATTAAGGTAACCAATAATGAAGAAAGAATGTTTGCCGGCAAAGGCATAAACGATAAGCATCCAAGAACTGCTATGGGTTACACAAGGGATAATAAACTTATCATACTTGTTATTGAAGGTAGAAATTCCAATGCAGGAGGTGCAAGCTTAACACAAGAGGCACAAATATTTAAAGATCTTGATTGCTTAGAAGCATTGAACCT
>JBBJOK010000036.1:0-14678 GCA_037721545.1 Chitinophagaceae bacterium | reverse complement strand
AATGCAATTCTTGTGAAAAGGTATGTCTGTTGCACAACAAGTGTCCATTGTACTAACATACCATCCTCCGCACGGCGTACCGTCTTTGCGAGCCGTTATTAAAAGAGAACTTGCAAAATACTCTTAACTCAGGCGAAGCAATCTCATAGTTGCACGGCATTTTCGGGCAGCGTTTCAATTCGGGCAATTCCAATATTTGAGTTACTTTTATTAAACAAAAAATAACTTATAAAGAAGCAACCGCTAACTCAAAAGCAACCCAAGAACAAGTTGACAAACTTGCTCGTGAAGTGAAAAAGGGTTGGTGGAAGAAGAACAGTAAACGCTTCCTCAAATGAAGAAAATAATTGTTAACATCAACATTATTTTCTCTTGCCTTTTAAATTTACAAGGGATAATTGGCGATTTAATTTTTACACTCTGACACAATTTTTAACTTTTACAGCAATACGTACATGCGTTTTGAAATTCGTAAGCATTGGAGCAAACTCAAAAGAATTTCAAAGCTGACCGACCTTGAATTGGAAACGGCATACGATAAAATGCTTACTAAACTGATATTTATTAATGAAGAATTGATACCAGAAAATATTGGCAAAAAGCGGAAGTTATAGTGGCAGACATAGATATAGACGATACTGACTTTGTAGCATTGACAAGCTACTTAAAAGGCGGTCTTTGGACAGGAGATAAACTTCTGTATGACGGCTTAAAGGCAAAACGTTTACGAACCGTTTATAATAAAAAGAAAAGTGCCTGTCCCCTTGTACTAACATACCATCCTCCGCACGGGGTACCGTCTTTGCGAGCCGTTATTAAAAGAGAACTTGCAAAATATTATTAACTCAGGCTACGCAATCTCATAGCAGCGTTTAAGAATTGATTGCTTCTGCGCTTAACAGATTATTTGAATAATGTTTAATTTTTTTAAAAAAGAAAAACAAATACCAGAAGTGAGGGAAGCATTTCCTGTTACTATTGATTTTCATTCACATATTTTACCGGGAATAGATGATGGCTCGCCGGATATTGCCACCTCAATAATATTAGTACAAGGCTTATATGATATTGGCTATCGCAAGCTTGTAGCTACGCCGCATGTTATCGGAGACTTTTATAAAAACAATCCGGAAATAATAAATACCCAATTAGAAAGATTAAAAGTCGCATGTGTAGAAGCCGGAATAAAGATTGAATTATCTGCAGCCGCCGAATATATGCTTGACGATTATTTTTTAGGGCTGTTAAAAAAGAAAGACCAGATATTAACCGTTTATAAAAATTTTATTTTAACTGAATTGCCCTACTCAGTAATGCCAATGAATGTAAATGAAATTGTTTTTGAAATAATTACTGCAGGCTATAAGCCAATATTGGCGCACCCCGAAAGGTATTTCTATTACCATAAAAATTTTGATGAATTTTTTCGTTTGAAGGAATTGGGTTTTTTGTTGCAAATAAACCTTTTATCAATTACCGGGTATTACGGGCCGCCGGTTGCCAAAGCAGCAAGATTTATTTTTGAAAATGATCTGGCAGATTTTGTAGGAACAGATCTGCATCATATCCGCCACCTTGAAGCATTGGGGAAAAAAGAAAATGTCAGGCTTTTTAATAAATATATGGATAATAAAGTTTACAATAATTTTGAATAAATCTTAAAAAGTAATTACTTGTCGCTCTGGATCAATAGACCAAAACTGACATTTATCTTTTTCCGGAAACATTTCTAAGCCCGCCTATAAAATAACTACGTTTAAATTTTCCTGCAATAATATCGGATAGTTTACCTCAGTAACCAGAAGTATTGTGATTGAAGAGCAGCGAAGCTCTGCATTTATAGGAGTAATATTACTCAGGAGGAGCATTTTAAATTCGTTATCTTTATTACTCTTTTTAAGATATATTCCCTATCCATTTTAAATAATAGAGGATAGCACCTATATCCCTAATTTTTATAAATATGTTCAAGGTATTAGCTCGTGTTTGTTTGATTGTTATTTTTTTATTGAGTGTTACTATTTCTTATTCTCAGGATATTTTAAAAGGCACCGATCTTAGCACGGCTAAAGTTGACAGGTTAACAGATGCAGATATTTTAAAATATCAGGCGCAGTTAAAAAGCTCAGGCTTAACACAGGAACAGGCAGAACAAATTGCATTATCCAAAGGATTTCCTGCTGCTGAATTAGCCAAATTACGTCAAAGACTTGCAGCTTTATCTTCTGCAAATACTTCTGTTACTACTCCTAAGAGTAATAAATCTGTTACAAGAACCCAGGATACTACTGATGAAGCTGCAACCCGTGTTCCTGTTGTGGTTAACCCAAGAGTTTTTGGAGCTGAGTTGTTTACTACAAGTTCCTTAACTTTTCAACCCGATCTTAAAATAGCTACACCAATGAATTATGTGCTGGGGCCGGATGATGAATTAGCCATAGCAGTATCTGGTTTGCAGGAAGCTGCTTTTAACTTGCCCATTTCTCCGGAAGGCACTATTTACATCCCGAATGTTGGCCCTGTAAAAGTATCAGGACTTACATTTGAAGGCGCAACTACCCTCATACGTAACAGGATGTCCGGCATATATAGTAGCCTTCGTTCAGGCAGTTCAAGATTATCCGTAAGTCTTTCACGCATTCGCAGTATAAGGGTTACCATTCTTGGCGCTGCAAAACCAGGTACTTATACAATTTCTTCATTGAGCACTTTATTTAATGCACTTTATATTGCCGGTGGTCCGGCAGCAGATGGAACTTTCAGAGCCATTGAATTGGTAAGAAACAATAAAGTAGAACGTGTGGTGGATCTTTATAGTTTTCTCCTTACCGGAAATGATGAAGATAATGTAAGACTTAGGGAAAATGATGTTATCCGAATACCGGTGTATAAAACAAGAGTAGATATAAGCGGCCAGGTAAAACAAAACGGCATATTTGAAATGTTGCCAAGTGAAACGTTGAATGATCTATTAGGGTATGCAAGCGGATTTACTGATAATGCCTATAAAGCTTCTATTAAAGTGGTTCAGCTTACTGATCGGGATAAAAGAGTAAAAGACATCCCGGGAGCAGAATTTTCAACCTATAAACCTTCAACCGGGGATGTATTTAATGTATCCCAGATACTTGAAAAATACCAGAACAGGGTAACCATTAACGGCGCTGTTTTCCGGCCCGGTGTTTTTGAGCTGACTGATAATTTAACCATTGGCAACCTCATACGCAGAGCCGATGGTTTACGGGAAGATGCTTATATAAAAAGAGGACAGATAATTAGATTGAGGGAAGATCTTACACCGGAAATAATATCATTTGATGTCAGTGCTGTTTTAAATAATGTTTCTGATATTTCATTAAAGAAAGAAGATGTAATAAATATCTCCTCCATTTTTGATCTTAAAGATAATTATACAGTATCCATCCAGGGGGAAGTTAGGGCCCCCGGAGACTTCAGGTATGTCGAAAATATTTCTTTAAAAGATCTGATACAGCAGGCAGGCGGTTTTACTTATGCAGCCTTTCCTCAAAGGATACAAATTGCAAGGGTAATTAAAAGAGATACCTTAACAGCACAGGATGTACGGTTAAGTGAAATTATTGATATCCAGGATATGAATGATCTTTCTTTTGCAACTAAAAATATTCAACTGCAGCCCTATGATGTTGTAACCGTAAGAAGATTGCCTGGCTATCTTGATCTGAGATCTGTTACTGTACGTGGTCAGGTGCAATTTCCAGGACCATATGTTCTATCAACCCGGCGTGAAAGGATAAGCGATCTGCTTAAGCGGGCAGGTGGGATGGCGCCGGAAGCCTTCCCTGACGGGGCTTATTTAAAACGTTTAAATGAAAATGATGTAACCACTCAAATTGAAAGTGCAAAAGTTGAAAGAATTCAGCAACAGTTAAAAGACTCAAGCGGACAGATAGCTGCAGCAGTGGCCCGCCCATTTGATCAGATACCTTTAGATCTTAGTAAGATCATGCGTAATCCGGGTAGGGATGATGATCTGATTTTGAAAGCAGGAGATGATCTATTTGTGCCAAGAAATGATGAAGGAGTTAAAATAAGCGGAGAGGTTTTGTTCCCTACACAAGCACCTTACAATAATGGAAAAAGGTTGAAAGAATACATCAGCGATGCAGGAGGGTTTACACAAAATGCAATAAAGAAAAAAGTTTATGTATTGTATCCTAATGGCAAGGCTGTTTCCACACGCCACTTTCTGTTTGTTAAATCCTATCCCAGAATAAAGCCTGGGTCTCAAATAGTGGTGCCAAAATATATAACAAGAGAAAAACAGAGCACAGCTGAAATAATAGGTATAACCAGTGCCATTGCAGGTTTAGCTGCGATTATCCTTGGCATAATACAACTGACTAAATAAGATGATGGCGGAAGATAAAACTGATGAAATTTCACTACGGGAAATAGTTAGCAAAGTTAAATCCTTATTTAATTACCTGTTGTCCAAATGGTATATTCTTTTTATAGCCGGTATTTTAGGAGGCGCAAGTGGTTATTTTATTTCAAAATTAATTAAACCACAATACACTGCAGATTTAACTTTCGTTCTTTCTTCAGAATCAAAAAGCGGCGGACTATTAGGTTTAGCAAGCCAGTTCGGATTAGAATTCGGTAGTAGCAGCGGTAATGATGTTTTTTCAGGAGAAAATATAATCACTTTATTCAGATCCAGAAAAATGATAAAATTGGTTCTCTTTAAAAAACCGCCTGAAAGTAGCGAAAGCCTGATAAATATTCTTTCAAAAGATTTGGAACTGGATAAAAAATGGGCGAAAAAGGAAAGAACTAAAACACTTTTTCCTTTCCCCAATATTCCTGCTAAGTTATCACCTGTGCAGGACAGTTTGTTTAGAGAACTGTATAATATTATAGTTGAAAAACTTATGACTGTAGCCAGGCCTGATAAAAAGTTAAGCGTATATAAACTTACAACAACTTCTACCAATCCTGTGTTTGCCTGCTACCTAACCCGCTATTTAATGGATGAAACAGCAAAATTTTATATTGAAACCAAAACAAGTATCTCTCAAAAAAATTTAGGAATGCTGCAGCGTGAAGCTGATAGTTTGAGGGGGTTATTAGGATATGCAATTTCTTCCACAGCGGCTGAAACTCAACGTACTTTTAATTTAAACCCTGCATTGCAGGCAGAGCGGGCCCCTGCGCAAAAAAGCCAGGTAAGGGCAACAGTATTAGCTACGGCATATGGTGAAGTAGTAAAAAATTTAGAAATTGCAAAAGTTACTTTACAGAAAGAAACGCCGTTGTATCAAATTATTGATGAACCGGAATTGCCTCTGAAAGCTATAAGGCTCTCGGGAATATTATGTTCTTTGATAGGATTTCTAATTGGGATTTTTTTAATTATTGGCATCATCTTAATTAAAAGGAGATGGTAATCTTATTACCTGCAACACCGAGATCAAGTAAACCACATGAATAATAAAAAAGCTTTGATTTTCGGGATTTCAGGACAAGATGGTGCTTATCTCACACAGCTATTGCTTACCAAGGGATATGACGTTTATGGAACTTCAAGAGATGCTGAGGTATCAAATTTTTCATCTTTAAAGATTTTAGATATATATGATAAGGTTAAATTAATATCAATGTCTTTAATTGACTTTCGAAGTGTTATGCAAGTAATGCTTGATATCGAGCCTGATGAAATTTATAATCTAGCTGGTCAAACATCAGTTGGACTCTCCTTTGTGCAGCCGGTAGAAACTTTAGAAAGTATTAGTATGGGCACATTAAATATATTAGAAGTAATTAGGTTTCATAAACTAGATGTTAAGTTTTACAATGCCTCCTCCGGAGAATGTTTTGGCGAAACGAATAAAGAAGGGGCTGATGAAAACTCGCCTTTTAACCCAAAGAGTCCATATGCTGTAGCTAAATCTGCAGCATTTTGGCAAGTTGCAAATTATCGGGATGCGTATGGACTTTTTTCGTGTTCAGGAATACTTTTTAATCACGAGTCATCATTAAGACCACCACGATTTGTAACCCGAAAAATAATAAAAACTGCCTGTGAAATTAAAAAGGGCTACAAAAAAAAACTTCCACTAGGTAATATTGAAATTTGTAGGGATTGGGGCTATGCACCAGAGTATGTAGAAGCTATGTATTTAATGCTTCAACAAAATAATCCCGATGATTTTGTTATTGCCACTGGAAATACCATTAGCCTCAAACAATTTACTGAAATATCATTTAGTTATTTGGAATTAGAAATGGATAATCATATTGAACATGATAATCACCTTGTTAGACCATCTGATATTAAATATAACAAAGGAATTTCTACTAAAGCAAAGGAGCAATTAGGGTGGGAAGCGAAAACGCAGGTTGAAGATTTAATTAAATTAATGATTGATATTGAATTAGAAAGAGTATAATAACACTTGACAATGATTAAATAATTGCTGAATGATTCAGACGGATTCAATATTGCAGAAAAATTTTTTTTTATTAAATCCAGAAAGCAAAAAAAATATATTAAAGTTATCTAAAAATTTTTTTTATTTGCTGCTAACCAATGGCACTAATTTGATTATACCAATTATTATTATTCCTTTCCTCCTAAGCCGATTGGGGATCGAAAGATTTGGGCTTGTAATGATGGCACAAGCATTAATGACATTCCTGATAATTATACCAGAGTGCTTAAATATTCCAGGTACACAAGCAGTGTCAGTAAAGAGAAATAACTCGGCAGAATTAGAACATATATTTAATAAAGTATTTGCGAGTAAATTAGTTTTATTGCTTTTTAGTTTTATGCTTTTGCTTATTGTTGTAATAGTTATTCCTATGTTTTGGCAAGAGAGAACTTTATATTTATTCTCTTTTGGAATGGTGGTGGGTAAAACTTTGATGCCGGTATGGTTTCTACAGGGGCTAGAGAAAATGAAGTATATAGTTTTTGCTAATATAATTGCTAAAGCATTTCTATTAATATTTATTTTAAAATTTATAAATAATACTTCTGCATATCTTTACGTTAATCTTTTTTATTCATTTGGAGACATAGTAGTAGGAATATTAGGGATTCTTTTTTTGAAAAAGATTAGTAATATACGTTTTCGATTTGTTAGTATTAGATCTATAAAACAGCAGCTATTATCAAGCTGGCATTTATTTATAAGTATTATTGCAAATAGTACTTACATAAATTCGAATATTCTGATTTTAGGGGCACTTACAAATAATAGAGTTGTAGGAATATATGCAGTGGCCGAAAAAGCAATGCTTTTACTTAAACAAACTGCTGGTATTTTCCTTCAGGCCACATTCCCCCATGCCTGTAAACTTGCGGAAGATTCAGTTGTAGAATTCAAAAACTTTTTAAAAAAGGAATTATGCTTATTGTTCATTATGTTTTCTATAGCTGGAGCGCTAATGTATTTATTTGCAAAAGAGATTTGTGTTTTCTTCACTAAAAAAGAAATAACGCAGGCCATAGAATATATTAAATGGCTAAGTCCGATACCTTTGATAGTTGCTTTAAACATACCTGCCTATCAAGCGCTAATTATTAAAAATGAAAAAAAGAGTTTTACTACAGTAATTACATCCGGGGCATTGATTAGCATTTCACTAAATTTTCTTCTCATTCCTTATTTATCTACAGCAGGAACAATTATTTCAATTTTTGTGACAGAGATTTTTGTAACAATTGGCTTACATTATGCCCTTAAATATAAACATAGCCATTATACTTTATGAAGAAATTGAATTTAGGGTGTGGTACTGATATAAGATATGGGTTTATCAATTTAGATATAGCCCCTATAAATGGTGTAGATGTGGTTCATAACATAGAAGGCAATCCTTTGCCATTTGAAAATGATACTTTTGATGAAGTGCTGTGCCAGGATATTCTTGAGCACCTTGAATATATACCGGTGTTAAAAGAAATACATAGAATCTTAAAAAAGGGAGGAAAATTAATAATCAGGGTCCCACATTTCTCTTCAAGTAATAATTATAGAGATCCTACACATAAAAAAATGTTTTCTATAAAAACTTTCGATTTTTTTGTAGAGAACTCAGGTTTTGGCAGAAATTATTACTTTGATTTCAGCTTTTCCAAAATAATTTCTCGGCGAATTGATTTTACAGGAGGTATCAAATATTTTTTATATAATTGGTTAATTCAAATAACATTTGGTAACAAAGCTAAGCTTCAGAATATTTATGAACTTACACTGTTTTCGAGGATTTTTCCGGCAACTAATATAATTGTAGAATTAGTAAAATGAAGAGACAACTTAGTCTATTAGTTAAGCGTATGTTCATTGCTAAATTATAGCTTACTAATCCTAAATTATGCTATCAGTTTCAAAAACAGATGCTATTAACTTTGCGGGTGCAAAAAGTATTTCCTTAAACTATTACCTGTTAGGCCTCAGTTTATTTTTTCTGCCTTTTACCCAAGCTCTGACGATAAATATTTTTTTCCCGTTAAAAATTTATGAGATACTTATTTTTTTATTATTTCTATTAAACCCAAAAATTTTTTTAAGTATTCCCAGAAACAAAATAGTTTTTTGCTTAATCGTTTTTGTTTTTTTTGTATTTATTTCTTTTGTAATTAATATATTTAAATCCTATAACTATCCGCTTGATCTATCAGATGTAAGGGTATCTAGGGTTATTGATAGCCTTTTAAAATTTTTATACTTACTACTAGCGCTATCATTCTTCCTGTTATGTTATAAATATTTTGTAAGGAATGGCTTCTCTTTGCTAAAATTCTTTTTTGCCGGAGCTACTTTCTCCTGCATATACTCATGGTATCTTTTTACTTCAGGGTTATTGCATTTTCCTTATTTAAAGTTGCCGGGAATGGATACATATCCTCAGACTATTATAACGGATTTTGGCGTTTTCGTAAGATGCAGCACCTTTAAGGAAGGGAATTTCATGGGTTTATATCTTTTAATTGCAGGCGGCTTAGCATTGCAATTTAAAAAGCTGAAACTATCGCTATTCTATTTTATTACAACATTCACAACGTTTTCTACTTCCGCTATTTTGTGTGCTTTCATTTTTTTACTGATTGTTACTATAAGAAAGAATATTAACAAACCTTCCCGGTTAATTGTAAGCTCTGCCACCATTATTGCTTTTATTGTTATTTTGAATTCATCAAGTGAAAACTTTCGAACAATAATTTTTAATAAACTATTTGCAAATGAAGATGCAGTTAGTAATTCAAATGAAGTTTTTTCCCGGCTGGATAGATTAAATGCAATATGGGTAGGTTATAATGAATTTCGGGATAATCCACTTTTTGGAGTTGGCACTGCAAATTATGGGTTGCATTTCACCCACTACAATGATTTTAATATTGATATAGCGGGATTTAAACGTATTCCTAATAATGTATATGTTGAGCAATTATCTGAAAGCGGTTTATTTGTCTGCATATGCTTTTTAGTTTACTTATTTTTCTTAATAAAAGATAGCAGAAGCCTGCGGTATGTATATCTTAATACCACTCTGTTAGTTGCAATAATTTATTTTGCTTCATACCCATCATATTCAATTTTATTCTTATGGCTTTTTTTTGCTATACTTATCTCATACAGAAAAAGAGTAGAAGAATATGAGATGGAAAAATTAAAGTTATCGCAATTGTAAAATACTGAAAACATGATTGTATTAGCAGTAGATGGTCGGCCCTTACATGGAAATATGACAGGAGTGGGTAAATATCTTTATCACTTATTAGTTCTGTTAGATAAAAATATAGAGAATGTTCAGTTTGTTTTTTTTACAAACAGAAAGATTGATAATGCAATTGATTTAAAAAACTTTGAAATAGTAGAAGACGCTTCTTTTTTTTCAAGGTGTAAGCCAATGATTTGGTTTATTTTATTCTCTCACTTAATAATTAATAAAAGGAAATTTGATTTTTTTTTGGCAGGAGGAACATTCATTCCATTTTTTTTAAAAAAAAGTAAGATGATTACAATTGCGTACGATTTAAATCACATTCTTGCATCTGAAACAATGAGTAAGCTTCACAATTTTACCCATTGGCTCTTTTACAAGAGGGCTATTTTAAAAGCTGATGCTATAATCGCAATTTCAAAAGGAACATCGAACAAACTATTAAAATATTATAAACGCAAAGCTGACTTTATTATATATCCATTTGTGTCGGAAATTTATCAAGTTATTAATAAAGCACTGGTTAGTAAAATATTACTTGATTTCGGTATTAAATTTCCCTATATTCTTTCAGTAGGCACTTTAGAACCAAGAAAAAATATAGATAAGTTAATTAAATCATTTTTATTATTGAAAGATAATGGCAAATTGCCAAATCATAAGTTAGTTTTAGTTGGCTCTTCCGGCTGGAAAAGCTCACAAATGCAGGAAATAATTAATAGCAATAAGGAGAAAATATTCCCACTAGGCTATATTCCAGATAATGAGCTTCCCATAATTTATAATGGAGCTTCTTTGTTTGTTTTTCCCTCCAAATATGAAGGCTTTGGAATTCCTCCAAGAGAGGCAATGTATTGCGGAATACAAACTATTGTTTCCAATATAGAAGAACTACAGGAAGCAACAATGCAATCAGCAATTTATATAGAACCCAATGATGTATCTGCTTTAGCCAATGCTATAGATAATGCAATGGCGCATCCAAAGCGGGTAAATAATTTTAAAAGAAATCCGGAAGTAAAAAGCCAGCTAAGAGAACTAATCTGTTATTTAAAATAATTCAAGGCAGTAATAAAACTCTTAAAAGTATTTCAGTAATAAAACAATATGATATACATTAATGGAAGATTTCTCACACAAAGACTTACTGGGGTTCAGAGATATGCATTTGAGATTACAAAACGTTTGACAGCACATTATCAAAATAACTTATGCATTTTAATTCCAAATGTTTCAATAAATCATTCTTATGAAACAAAAAATTTACCTGTTAAAGTTATAGGTAAAATAACTAATACCTTATGGGAGCAAATAGATTTACCCATATACTTACAACAAAAAGATAAACCTTTATTAATTAACTTGGTAAATACTGCACCATGCTTTTACAAAAACCAAATTGTATGCATAATGGATATGACCATTTATGTAAATCCAAAGTGGTTTAGTAAATATTTTGTTTTTTATTATAAAATAATTGTTCCGCAAATAAGCAAAAATTCAAAAAAAGTAATAACGATTAGTGAAAGCTCCAAAAAAGATATAGTACAGTATTTACAAATTTCTGCAGAAAAAATTGAAATTATTTCCCCTGCAGTATCGGATAAGTTTTATAAACACAATATCGGTTCAAATATCTTGGTTAAATTAAATTTAAATCACAATCAATATATTCTTTCAGTATCTTCTCTTGACCCGAGAAAGAATTTCAAAAGATTAATTGAAGCTTATAATTTTTTGCATAAAGAGATTCCTTTGGTAATTGTAGGCTCTGAGGGAAAAGTATTTGCAGACGAAGGGCTAAAGATAATGCTAAAGGAAAAAAATATTATTTTTACAGGTTATGTTAATGATGACGATCTAATTACGTTATATAGCTCAGCTAAGTTTTTTGTTTATCCATCATTATACGAAGGCTTTGGAATCCCTCCTTTAGAGGCAATGGCTTGCGGTTGCGCAACAATAGTATCAAACACGAGCAGCTTACCTGAAGTTTGTGATAATGCAAGCTTATATGTAAATCCGACAGATACTCAATCAATAAATATTGCAATACAGCAATTGCTTAAAAATGATGATTTAAGAAACCAATTAATTGCAAGAGGCAAGGAGCAGGTAAAAAAATTTTCATGGGATATTTCTGCAAGAAAATTAATCTCCGTTATTGAAAAACAGCAGCAAAAGCGTAATGACAATAGCAATAGTTCATGATGATTTAATGCGCAGGGGCGGAGCTGAACAAGTAGTACTAAGCATGTTAAAAGCATTTCCGCAGGCAGACCTATACACTATGTGTTATAGACCAAACTTGACTTACGAGGAATTTAAAAATTACAAAATAAAAACTTCTTACTTTCAGCCACTTGCCAGAAATGAGAAGTTTATGAAATGGCTTTTTTTTCCATTTGGATTGATGGCTATGAAAATGCTTAAATTAAAAGAATATGATGTTGTTCTTATTTCAACAACATATTGTGCAAAATATATAAAGATTCATCCATCTTCTAAAGTATATATTTATACATACACTCCTTTTAGGCTAGCGTGGAATTCAACATCATACAAAGAATATAACAAAAGTACAGGTTTACTCAGGCGCATGTTTAATTATGTTATTAAAAAATTACAGGTTATTGATAGAAATGAAGCACAAAAGGGCAATGTATTTATAGCCATGACAAACGAAACAGCACAAAGGATAAGAGATGCTTATGGTATCCAAAATATTCATATTTTATACCCCCCGGTTAAATGTTATAATTTTAATATTAATAATTCAACCGAAAAAAAATATTTTTTATTGGTATCCAGGTTGGAATTTTATAAAAAGGTTGATTTAGCAATCGAAGCTTTTAATCAATTGGGGCTACCCTTGGTTATTGTGGGTAATGGAAGTAAAAAGAAAGAACTTATGGCAATGTCTAACTCTAATATTGAATTTAAAACAGGCCTTTCAACAGTAGAGTTAGCAAACCTATATTCAAATTGTAAAGCTTTTATTTTTCCGCAATATGAGGATTATGGAATTACGGCTTTGGAGGCAAATGCATCCGGAAGACCGGTTATTGCATTTGGTAAAGGAGGTGTACTTGAAACCATGATAAATTATAATTACCATAACGAAAAGGCAACCAGTATCTTTTTTTATGAACAGAATAAACAGGATTTAATTAAAGCTATCCTGAAACTAATGCAAATTAAATTTGATAGCCAGTTTATCCGTAGTCATGCTTTAAAATTTGATGAAGGCATTTTCGTTGAAAAATTAAAGGAAATTCTATCATCTTAATGCTAAACGATCAAACCAGGCACTAAAAAATACATCGGCATGTTAAACGGTAAGTACTTATTAATTTATTATATTTTAGAATTTTTTTTATGCGTATCTTTAAATTCTAAATGCAGATTAAAGCAGGCACACCGTAAGTTTTGAAAACTAATCAACCATCTAATTATTTTTTAAGATTTGCTTTAGATTGTAGCATCTTAATTGTATCATTCATCCTTACAAGATTATACATTTCACAAAAAGGTGATGTATTTTTTTCTAAATTTAATCTTATACTTCTTTTTACAAGTTTTGTTGTTTGGCATTTTGTATCCAACATAAATAATTTATATGATGATTTCAGGTCAAGATCTTTTTCGTATGAATTTATTTCAATATTAAAAACACTGCTGCTCAATGCAGTGATAATCACTTTTTTATTTTTTTATTTTTTTAAAAATTATCCATACCCAAGAACATTTGTAATATTATATACTTCTCTCAATTTTTTACTGTTAACTGTCCAAAAATTTATTTATAAACAGTATATAATGAGTGAACGGTCTAAAAATCGAAATATAAAAAAAGTTTTAATTGTTGGCGCCGGCACTTTAGGAATGAGTTTTTATAAAGTTATTTCTGAAAACAAATTATTAGGATATGAATTAGCCGGCTTTGTGGATGATACCAAAAAACCCCAGTTAAATGGAGAATACCTTGGCAAAATATCTGAATTAGAAACCATACTTGAAAATACAGATGTTGAAGATGTAGTAATTGCATTACCAAGTGGTGCCGTAAACCAGATTAAAGAGGCAGTACAGATAAGTGAAAAGAATGCAAAACGGGTTCGCATAATTCCTAATTATTCTCATCTTCTTTCGCCAAATTTTACGGTAACTAATTTTGGTGAATTTCCATTAATCACCATAAGATCTACACCTTTAGATGACGCAGAAAACCAGTTCTTTAAAAGAGTTTTTGATGTTATTTTTTCATTCTTATTATTTGTAATTATTTTAAGCTGGTTATTTCCTTTAGTTGCCCTGCTGATAAAGCTTACTTCACGTGGTACTGTATTTTTTAAGCAGGAAAGATGGGGATTACAAAATAAAAAAATTATTTGCTATAAGTTTAGAAGCATGGTAGTGCATTGCACTGATATTGATAGTGCGGGAAAATATAATCAGGCACGAAAAAATGATCCACGAATAACCAAGTTTGGCAAATTTTTACGAAAAACTAATATTGATGAACTGCCACAATTTTTTAATGTTATTTGCGGTGAGATGTCAATTGTCGGTCCTCGGCCGCATCCAATTTCGCTTAATTTAGAATCTAAAGAAACCGTACATAATTATATGCTGCGGCATATTGTAAAGCCCGGTATCACAGGCTGGGCGCAGGTTAATGGCCACCGCGGCGAAACTAAAGAACCTGGGCAAATGCAGAACAGAGTCAACCTGGATTTATGGTACATACATAATTGGAGCTTTTGGCTCGATTGTCAAATAATTTTTCAAACCATTATGAACATGGTAAAGGGTGATAAGAACGCTTATTAATTTTTCAAATTTGTTGATCTATTTCTGCTCATGATTTGTGCTTCTTAAAACATCTTTTAATACGATCGAAATTTTTTCCGGATCATCTACTGCCCAAAAGTGCATAAAAAATAACCTGGGCTGCTCAAACA
>JBBJOK010000309.1:0-3760 GCA_037721545.1 Chitinophagaceae bacterium | reverse complement strand
AACACTTTTGCAAGTATCAAATCAGCAAAACTTTCCTGGCTCATTTCTCTCCATGCTTCTCCATAATCATGATTCTTATCCTCCATTAATTGCTTTGAAATACTGATCTTCTCATCATACATTGTAGACACAATATTAACCTCCATATCCTCGGTTTCATCAGTTTGCAAATCCAGTTGAATTAACCCTATCACTCCGTAATTCACTATTCCCTTAAATTCACTGAGGAGATCATCATCAATCTTCTGCAATTTCTTTTCCTGTATGTTGCGTATGCGCTTTGCTTTTATGTATATCTGGTCAACCACAGAAATTGTTCTGTAAACCCTCCATGAAGTGCCATAATCTTTTGTCTTTTTAATAAATATTTCTTTACAACTCTGTATTGCCGTATTGTACTGTTGATTGGTGTTATCTTGCATTTATCTTATCAGTAAATTATATCTTCAAAAATAAAGATAAGTAAACAATGTTCACATTAAACTGCAATGGCAAATTATTGGTGATTGATAAACCAATGGTAATGGGCATTATCAACCTTACACCCGATTCATTTTATGAAGGAAGCAGGCAACAAACAAATGCTTCTATTATTGCACAGGCAAGTAAAATGATTGATGAAGGTGTGGACATTATTGATGTTGGCGGACAGAGTACACGGCCAGGCAGTAACAGAATTTCTGCAAAAGAAGAATTACATAGAGTTATACCTGCTATAGAAATTATTTTAAAAGATTTTCCAGAAACAATCATTTCAGTAGACACTTATCAATCAGCAGTGGCTAAGGAAGCAATTAAAACAGGTGCTTCAATTATTAATGATATCAGCGCAGGAAATATGGATAAGGATATGCTTGAAACTGTTGCTAAACTTCAGGCGCCTTATATATGTATGCACATGAAAGGCACGCCACAGGATATGCAGGTTGATGCTTCCTATGATAATGTTACAAGGGAAGTATTGGATTTTTTCATACAAAAAACGGAGCAATGCAGAGCGGCCGGAATAAATGATGTGATCATTGATCCCGGGTTTGGATTTGGCAAAACCATCTCTCATAATTTCACTTTGTTAAAAGAGCTTACTGCATTTAAGATGTTAGAGAAGCCAATAATGGCCGGGCTTTCCCGTAAATCAACTATTTATAAAACGCTTGGTGCAACTGCCGGCGAGGCGTTGAATGGCACTACAGCATTAAACACGTTGGCCATACAAAATGGCGCAAATATTTTACGAGTTCATGATGTAAAAGAAGCCAGGGAAGTAATTAAATTATATGAAAGATATGTTAGTGCATAAAAAAAAGAGGCATTGCGGCCTCTTTTTAAATTCTGTAAATTTTATTTCAAAATAAAATTAAATACTTGCGTAGTTATCTTTGTTGAGCAGGAGGTTGTTGTTGATTTTGTTGTTGCTGCTGCTGTTGTTGTTGCATTTTTTGTTGCATTTCCATCATTTGCTGTTGCTGTTGCATTTGCTGAGCCTGGTATTGAGCGGCACTAATTACATCTACTACTTCAATATCAAAAATTAAAATTTCGTTGGCTTTAATTTTTTCACCTGAGCCAGTTTTTCCGTATCCTAATGAAGATGGGATAAAGAATTTTCCCTTGCTGCCTTTTTTCATTTGTTTTAAACCATCATTCCAACCAAGAATAACACTGCTCACCTGGGATAGATCAACAGTAAATGGTTGTTGATGCCCAAACTTAGCATCGGTATTAGAATCAAAAACACTATCCTGCATCGTTCTGCCAGTATAGTTTACAACCGCAATGCTGCTGTCATTTAAATTCTCGCCTACACCCGGAGTTGTTATAACTACATAAGTACCCCATGGCGCTTTTACACCCGATAATTTATTTGCTGTAAGGTAATCACTGATGATTTTATCATCAGCTTTTAATTGTGGCTCATTAGTTTTAAGATCTTTTTGGATTTGTTCTTGCACTTTTTTTGCGGTTCTTATTTTTGCAATGGGTAGCCATTTATTATAGGCAGAGTCAGTTTGTTCTTTAGTAGTAAATACATTCACCAATTTAAAAGTGGTGGTTTCATACTCTCCATTTTTTGCAAAAGGCGGCATGTTGCCAGTTTTATAAATGGAGTCAACAAGGTTTTTTGTAAATACGCTGTCACCAACACGAATGTTTTTAAACACCTCTTTTAAGAGTGGAGGAAATTGGGCAGTATCAAAAAGACCAAATTGAGGCATAATGTCTCTTGAATCAAAGATCACACTATCCTTGTATTTTTTTAATACTTCTACCTCAATAAAATTACCCTGAACGATCTTTTGGCCTTTGCCATCACTTATGATCTTGTATTCTGTACCATCTGTAAATTTTTTACTGGCCTCCTTGCAAGACCCTAAAAATATCAGGCTTGTAATAACTAAATAAAATAATTGCTTCATTGTTTATGTTTTTTTAAATTAATAACTACTTAATTGTTCTTTGCTTTCTTTTATAGCTTCTTTAAATTTTTGCACCACTACTTCAAGCGGTTCTGTGTTTTTGCCGCCCGAAGCATTGAAATGTCCACCGCCATTAAAATATTTCCTGGCGAATGTATTTACATCAAAACCCCCTTTACTTCTAAAGGAACTTTTTCGCTCATCTCCCCTGTCTATAATAATTGAGGCTAATTTTATCCCATGAATGCTTAATGGAAAATTTACTAAACCCTCCGTATCACCTGTTTTTACATTAAACTTAATAAGATCAGCCTGCGGAATTGCAATCAATGCCGTATTGTATTCATAAAAAACTTCCATCCGGTTAAGCAATACATGCCCAAAAAAACGAAACCTGCTTTCCAAAAAATTATCATATAAGTTCTCATGAACCTGGCTATGTTCCAAGCCATGATCTTTTAAATCAGCTACCATTCTATGCACACTTGCTGAAGTGGAAGTAAAACGAAAAGACCCTGTATCAGTCATTACACCGGCGTATAAACACTCGGCTACATTTACATTTATTTTATCTGCATACCCAGCGTCTTTGATAAAATCATACACCATTTCTGATGTAGAACTCTTAGTTACATCACTAATACCATAATTGAATGCTTCAACCTGGGGTTGTTGATGATGGTCGATCAAAATTTTTGTACAGGACAAACCACTTAATATTTCAGACATTTTTCTTGTTCTGTCCATCGTATTAAAATCAAGACAAAACAACCATTCTGCATCAATTAATGCTGCCGTTGCCTTTACTGTTTGCATTTCATAATCCAATACTTTTTTACATCCAGGCATCCAGCTTAAAAATCCTGCCCAATTAGTAGGCGAAATAACGGTAACGGTATGCCCTAATTGTTTTAAAAAATGATATAACCCAAGAGCCGAACCCATTGCATCGGCATCAGGTTTTTGGTGAAATGTGATTACTACATTTTTGTGTTGAGCAAGTAGTGGAAATATTTCAGTGACAGGCTGCATAAAAGGCTGCAAAAGTAAGTGAAAATAGTCATTAGTCAATAGTGGTTTAAGCCATTGTTTTTGTAAGTTTTTTTGCAATTGACAATAGGCTTATTGACTTAATGACTTTTGATTAGCTTTGCCGCTCAAAAAAATTGAATAATGACTAATAGAACCTTTACCATGATAAAACCCGATGCTACTGAGAAAGGGCATACCGGAGGTATTTTACAAATGATAAATAAAGCAGGATTTCGCATTGTGGCTATGAAGATGACCCATTTATCTAAAGAAAAGGCAGGTGAGTTTTATGCAATACACAAGGAAAGGCC
>JBBJOK010000308.1:0-3775 GCA_037721545.1 Chitinophagaceae bacterium | reverse complement strand
TATTTAAGTCTGACTTAGAATTACAAGCTGCAAATGTTGTGGCAACCATTAAACTCAGTACTATCTTTTTCATAACTTTTATTTTAATTATTGTATGTAAGGAGAAAACTGTGCCAGAGATGTAATTTCTAAATTTTTAAGTTTTACCTTATAATAATTCAGCCTCTATTTTATTGATCTTCAATATATTGCGTTGGTTCGTCTTAATAGACTTTAACTTAACCTCCGATTTTAAATTACATTTTAAGGGATCAATTCCTTATTTAATACAAAATAGTTTAGGAGCTTTATTAACAGCAATTCCATTATACCTACTAAAATTTATTTTTTTATTTTACCAGGGCTGGAATAGTAATTTTTTCAATGCTAAGGCTACGACAGAGCGCATTAAATTCTGTAACCTGCGTTTGTAAATCAGTATATTCATTTTTTATGGGTTGCCAAAGCCCATTCAAAGCAGTAAGCTGTTGTTGTTGCCCATTGGTTACCTCAGGAATATTTACATCCATTTCTCCCTTTAAAAAAATGTAATCGGCACTAAGCATGTTCACAAAATTTATTATATCATCATTACTTTGTGCCTTTGGCTGCACTAATTTTTCTTCCCACGTTGTTATTTTTTTTACCAGCTTTTTACCACTTTCAATAACTGTTTTGTAAGTAGAAGTATCCGTTAATAGTTCTATCAAATCATTTATTTGTTTACGAACTATTCGCATCTGGTTAACTGCTTCATGAATTTCTTTAATCTTATTATCAACTTCTGCAAGCGTTTGTTGTTGCAGTAGGTAATCGCTTGCTGTTGCATTAATTCTTGGATCAGGTAAAATAGTGATACCAGTTATTTTCTGTTCTCTATCCGTTTTTAATCTTGCCTCATATTTACCCGGCGCAACTTTTCTACCCCGGTAACTACCTTCAATAAATACATTCGGCACACCCAGCAATGTTGAATACCTCATATCCCAAACAAAACGATTAAGTCCTGGCTTGTTAGGCAACAATTGGTCACTATCTGGGCCACCTGGAAATTTTACAAATTTTTTGTCTGGCTTTGTTGAATAACTGCGAACCAACTGTCCTTTTTCATCTATAATATCAAGGGTTAGTTTTATTGAATCCGGCTTTGCAGGTACTAAATAATAAATTGAAACTCCTGATGGTGGATTTGTTCCTGAACTGTAAATAGGTGGTGGGGCATCTTCATCATCAGTAATAGCATCCAATGCACTTCCGCCGGATATCCTATATGCATCTGATGGTTTAAAAAGATCAAATCTTTTTGTTGTATCTGTTCTATTATATTGCCGAAAAATTGTAAGATCATCCAATATCCAAAATGCCCGTCCCATTGTGGATGCAATCAGATTTCCGTTATGTACTTTAAGATCTGTTATGGGTGTAACAGGTAAATTCAATTGCTGCTGTTGCCATGTTTTGCCCCCATTATAAGAAAGATAAAAACCGGTTTCAGTGCCTGCATACAGCAGATCTTTTTTTACATCATCTTCCCGAATAACTCTTGTATATGCACCATAAGGGATTCCGTTGCTTATGTTCGACCAGCTTTTTCCATAATCGGCAGTTTTATAAATTGCGGGTGCAAAATCGTTTACCTTATACCTCGTTGTTGCAATGTAAGCAGTAGCTTTATCGTGTGGTGAAAGTTCGATGCAGTTAATAAGCGTTTCGCCAATACCTGCTGGTGTTACATTGCTCCAGCTTTTTCCGTTATCCCGGCTTACATGTACAAGCCCATCATCACTGCCGGTCCATAATACTCCTTTTTCATAAGGCGATTCTGCAACGTAAGCTATGGTAGCATAATTTTCTCCACCGGCACCTTCATTAGTATAAGGCACACCACTCATTCCCATTTTAGCCGTATCATGTTTTGTAAGGTCTGGAGAAATTACTTCCCATTTAATGCCTTTGTTATTTGTTCTGAATAGAACATTGCCCGCATGATAAAAAACAGTTGGATCATTTGGTGAATTGATGATCGGGGCATTCCAATTAAAACGGTATTTCATATTTTTTGGTTGCAGACTTTGGTATTGTATTGGGGCCACCATAATACCCTTGCCTTCTTTAATTTCCTGGTTATACACTTCAATAGTTCCCTGGTAACTACCGCCCATTAAAATTTTTGGATTGTTGGGATCAAATGCAATAAAAGCACTTTCACCTCCGGCAGATGGTGACCAGTCTCGTTCGCCAATGCTGTATCCGGCAATGTTGCGGCTGGCTATCATCACCGAAGTATTATCCTGCTGGCCTCCATAAACATAATATGGAAAACGGTTATCAGCATTTACACGGTAAAATTGACCCGTTGGCTGATTGCTTTGTGTTGACCAGGTTTTTCCGGTGTTAAAACTGATAGCTGCACCACCATCATTGGCAATGATCATGTTTTTACTATTATTAGGATTTATCCAGAGTTGATGATAATCACCATGTGTACCACGGATGTTGGACCATGTTTTACCGCCATCCATTGATCTTAAACCCGGGGAATTAAAAACATATACCACATTTTCATTTTGCGGATCAACAGCTATTTCAATATAGTACCAAGCTCTTTGCACCAACCGGTGATCTTTGCTTATGCGGGCCCAGCTTTTGCCTGCATTGTCGCTTGTAAATAATCCACCCTGTTCTTTTTCGCTATCACTTTCAATAAGTGCATACACTTTTTCAGGGTTACTCCTGCTTACCTCAATTGCCATTTTGCCTTTTTCTTTGGGTAATCCTTTTTCTATTTTTATCCAAGTTTCCCCGGCATCTGTTGATTTATATAAACCGCTTCCCTTGCCCCCGCTTTTTATTTCCCATGGCAGGCGGCGATGTTCCCACATGGCTGCATATAATATTCTTGGGTTGATCATGTCCATACTAAGATCTGAGCAGCCCGTATTAGCATCTACATATAAAAGCTTTTTCCATGTTGTGCCACCATCAGTTGATTTATAAATGCCCCGTTCTTCTGATGAACCATGTAAGGCACCCTGTGCTGCTACATATACAATATCAGGATTGGCAGGATGAATACGAATATTTGCAATGTGCCTGGTTAATGCAAGCCCCATTTTTTTCCAGGTTTTTCCTGCATCAGTTGATTTGTAAATACCATCGCCATACGACGTCATTACACCACGTGGAGCATGCTCGCCCATACCCACAAAAACAACATTGGGATCACTTTCACTAACAGCTACAGCACCCACAGAGCCTGTTGTGAAAAAGCCGTCAGAAATATTTTGCCAGTTAGCGCCTGCATCAAATGTTTTCCAAACGCCGCCGCCGGTTGTACCCATATAATATGTCATAGCATCTCCCACAACACCGGTAGCAGATACTGAGCGGCCTCCTCGGAATGGCCCAATGTTGCGCCATTTTAAATTTTGGAAACTTGAATCTATTTCTTTAGAAGAGGAAACAGTTTGCAGCGGTTGCGTTTCTTTTTTCTTACCCGGTTTTTGTTGTGCTTGTGTGGAAAGGATAAAAAGAGAAAATGCAAAAAGAGATAATATTCTTTTCATACATTATGTTTAAAAATTTGAAGGGAAGATATGAATTATGATGTATCCAAAATAATGAAGATAATATTCAAACTTATAATTCAAATCAATATCTGTTACATTTACAATAAACCAAATCACTGATTATGAAACGCAATGTTTTATTTATACTACTTCTTTTCAACCTTAGTGTATACGCACAAAAAAATGCTTCGGTCTCTTTTGAAAAATGGATCAGTTTAAAAAATATT
>JBBJOK010000307.1:0-3782 GCA_037721545.1 Chitinophagaceae bacterium | reverse complement strand
CCGGCATCAGCTTTTATAAAATAACCGAGTAATGTGCTTCTTGCACCAAAACCGTAACCTCCCACGAATGGACCTATGCCCCCGGTTTTTATATTAATCTGCACTGGAGGTGCGCCAAAAGTTGTGTTGGGCCGTTTTAGTTTATCAAACTTACCGTTCCATGCAGTGCCTAGATCAATAAATTGTATAAGTTGGAAATTTCTCAGGAATGCATTATTAATTGGTTTGCTAAACAATGTTGTAAACACGGGTAACCTGAACTCACTGTTAATTACCATTGCATTATTACCATTGGCAACATTTTGTAAAAAGCCACGCATATTAACTGCCAATGATTGAAAAGCGTAATCGTTATCAGGGTCAGGAGGATTGTTTGGATTGAAGTAACGGAATTTTGTTTGACCATTATTATCAATCTTAACATTGTCCCCAAACATCAACCAATTATCAATTCCGCCTAAATAATAAATAAACTTTTGTTTGCCCCAGCTAAAATCAGCCGCTACCCTGCCTGCCCAAATAAAATTACGATAGATAGGATAATAAGTTCTTGCGTCAAAACCGACGTTGAAAATAAATCCGGTATTAGTACCTGGTGTAGAGGCACCATTAAGTTTTCTGTTTACATCCGTATAAATTTTATAACGGGTTCCTTCCCAAATATTCTGAGCAGGATTTAATGTGTTATCATACACATATTCCAGGTGTGCTAGTCCATACAGCGTTTTGTCTTCAGGTATATCTAACGTTGAAGGATCAAAGGCATAAAAAACCAATCTATCTCTTCTAACTCCTAAGTTTAAGCGCAAGCTTCTTACAGCATCAAAAGGATACACTATGTTTCCCTGGTAAAGGTTATTAATCAGTTTTCCATTTGAGTATGAAATCACATTTCTATAAAATGTAGCCCCCCAATCAAGTCTTTTTCTTAAATTTTGAAATTGAAAAAGCCAGTCATTATCTTTTAAATTGGTAGATAAGCGATAGCCGCCGGAAAATTTAAGATCTTCCATTAGATCAGAAGTGCCGATTCGTATTATACCATTTAATGGAGTACTGGAAGTAAGTTGAATAGGTCCCTGTCCACCCTGGTAAGCCTGGTAACGATTCACTAAAACAGAATTATTAAAGCCACTAACTAAATAATCTGTTGCAAATTTTGGAGGATTGTAAGGGTATAATTTTGCTGTAGATAAAACAGAGTTTTCTATAGTAAGATTACTTTTATAAGTTGTAGTATCCTTCTTTTCATTACCAAATTCGTTTTGAAAAATATCGTCATTTTTCTGAGTAGTGTCTTTGGTTTCGGTTTCCTGCCCTTTGGTAATTTTGTCCTGCTGTAATATTCGCTTCATGTAAGTCGTGGGAGGATTATTTACATTTCTGCGGCGCAAAGTATTTTCATCAATTTTTAATTTGTATAAAATCTTATCATCGCTTTGCCTTGTAACTTCACTTACCTGGTTATTTTCACCGGCTATCCTTGTTTCTAAAAGACTGCTGGCATAATTGGTTAATGGAAATACATAAGCGGAATCCTTTGTAACCGAAACAACAGCAATCGTATCTACATCCTGCCTTTTATTTGCTCTTAGGGTTGAATCAACTTCCTGCATAGTGGGATTACGAAGTATATCATCACCTATCACCACCAGGGTATCCAACCCTTCCCGCTGTGAGCTGAAAAAACCTGCATAACGATTGGCCACACCGTTTTCATCATTAACAAATGTAAAGTGATAAGTATTGTATTGTGTAGGAAAACGGGCATCACCAAATTTTAAATCGGTTAACTGTGTTATCCTGTTTAGCTCTGCTTTATTAGTATTAAAATCAGTTACTAAAAAAATATTAAAACGATTATTTGGTAAAACTGTGTCTGCACTTACCGCATAAGGCGCGGGCCTGTTACTGCTAAAAATAATTCCTTCTTTGTTTGGTAGAGATACATAAGAAGGATCCAGATCATCATACACATCATTGGTAATTTGTTTTACCTTATCATTCTCAATATCATAAGTAAAAATATCTGTGTGGCCATTTTTTACAGCCGACATTACCAACCTTTTATAATCCAATAAGTATTTAATATCCTGTACCTGGTCAAAATGTGGAGAAAGGTCTCTTGTGTAAGGTTTACTTTTTAATACCGCATCGTAGACAAACAATTTAATCTTCCCTTCTTCACCGTAAACAACGGCAAGTCTTTTACCAAGGCCATCCCATGCCATCATAGGATAGTTAGGGTTTATTGAATTGGCATTACTGCGAACATCAAACTTCAATAATATTTTATCCCCGTCTTCATCATTTAGAATTAACTTATACTGCCCTTTTTTAAATTGTACAACTGCAAAAGAATTGTTGCGTTTGTTTGGGTTTACATTAAAATGAAAATAATTTATTCTTTTTCCGATAGTGGCACTTGTTATCTCCGAGCCCTTAGGATAATTTCTTCTGCGGGAAATATCTTTATCATATTTAGCTCCCTCGTATTCCATAAAATCTGCAAGTACATCTTTAAACTTCTTCTTGGTAATTTGAAGTGAGGCTTTATTTAAATTTTTATAAACTCTAGCCAGGTACAATAAATAAGTGGTGTTCTCTTTACTAAATTTTTCTTCAACATAATACCAAAAGGCATGGCCGGCTAATAAAGGACGGTCAAAAGCAAACTGGTAAAAATTATTGTATTTTCCACTTAACAGTTCGCTTTTAAGATCATCATCTAAGGCAGTACTCCAATTTTCTCCTGCATAAGCAATGTAACCGTCAGTAAGCCATTGTGGAAGATCTAATAATGTTTGGTTTCCGGCAAATTCTCCTAAGTCATCGCCAAATAAAACATTTTCAGTCAATACTCTTGCAATTCCTTCTCTAATCTGTTTGCGCAAATCGTTGTGGTTTCCATTAAAATAAACAAGCATTTTATTATTAACCAGCTTAGTTACCCCGCCTGTATTTTGCCAATCTATACCCATACCGATATTGCTTTGCTGCATATCATTAAAGCTGTTGTATATAACAATGTTTGTTCGGCGCTGTAAACTATATTCAGTAAATTTTTCTAAACCCGGCAATTCCTTTTCAGCAATTTGCGCAACATATTTTGCAAGCTCCTGCCCGCTCTGACTGAAATAAGTATTAAAATTTTGAGATTGATAGTATTGCCAATTAAATTTTTTGAATTGAAGCCGGTTCTTTCCGAACTCAACACTGCTAACCTGTGCTATAGATATGGAGATTGTTATAAAGGATAAAACGCAGAGAAAAATTTTTTTCACCAATTGATTCGTTAGATATTGCATGTTGATTTTATATTGATCCTAAAATTACTTGATTAGTGTTAATCAGTAAAATGAATTTAGATCAGTTATAACTTACGTTATGTTAAAGATTAAAGTTTTTACCTTCAGCCCGATACAAGAAAATACTTATTTACTTTATAACGAGCATAAAGAGTGTATTATCATCGATCCCGGCTGTTACTTTCCTGAGGAGCAGCAGGAATTGAAAGCATTTTTAGATTCCAACCACTTAACTCCTAAAATGCTGCTGAATACACATTGCCATCTTGATCATGTTTTTGGAAATAAATTCGTTGCTGAAACCTATGGACTTACCCTGCAATTGCACCCAAAAGAAGAAGTTGTTCTACAAATGGCATCAGCATCGGGGCTTATGTTTAATCTTCCTTTTGATAATTACCAGGGAAAATTTATTTTCTTAAAAGAAGGTGACGATATTTATTTAGGTGACGATGAGTTAGAAGTTATTGAAGC